>CAIXTT010000294.1 GCA_903922455.1 uncultured Bacteroidota bacterium
ATCATCAACCCAATCTCATCCACTTTCTCCGTATCTCCTAACTTCTGATAAGAGTACGATAAATTGCGAAGCATACGTAAAATCATATCCTTATTGCTGCACGGTTGGTAATAAGTATTCTGCGGATCGAGTTTTAGTTTTTTTACAAATTGGTCGATGTCGCCTTTGCCGAACACTGAACCTTTGCTAAACGGATTAATGTAAAACAATACGCGACCTGTATTTCCTTCCTCACCTTCTCTCACTTCGAGGTACGATAAAATAAAATGCTCGGGTAAATTCACTCCGTAGATGGGGAGTCCGAGCGATTTGGTAACGAGTAAATACAACGTAGATAACGCCAAGGGATTTCCCTTCTTACTTTCAATTACACAATTGATATACGAATTTTGTGGAGCGTGGTAGTTGGTAGTATTGCCTGTAAATCCGTGCTTCGTGAAAAAAATATGGTTCATCACATTCACTTGCTCCAAGGCGGTTAAGCTTTCATTCAGCTCGAGCCAAATATCTTTCTTGATGGTGGCAATGAACTGCAATATTTTATCACGATCTAATTCTGGATATTGGTAACGTGCAACAAGCAATGCGCCTTCTAGTAAATCATCGGTATTTGTATGAACCCAAATTTTTAGATCCTCCAACAACATATCAAATTGAATTTTGTGTACGATGTTGGCAATGCGATGTTGTAAAATGGGATCAAACGCATTCGACCATGCATCTTCCAACATGGGAATAACATGCGTACCCAAACTAATTAATTTTTCTTCGATATGCGTAAACACTTCCTGATCGGAATCATCGAGCAAACTAATAAGGGCTTTTACTTCTGGATCTTTCATCATTTTTCTTACACAATATTAACCGGTAAGACTATGTCGATCTAAGGTACGGAGGATATTTATAAACGGAAAGATGTTATTTTTGGGTGGATGTAAGGTGTTGATTTATAATTTTTTGTAAAATATTTAATATTCAAATATCGAAGGGGCAGGATTAGGACTGTTGGGCTGTTGGATTCACTAACTTCAGCGTGGGTGCTAATATTCATCTGATGGTAGTGATTGCTCTTATATGTGGACTGCTATGGATTTTTCAGGCGCGGAAGGTATTGTGTGTTCACTTCAGGCAGCAATACGTAATTTTAATCCTCGGACTATTTCTACATCTGTCCATGCTGCCCTCAAGTGCCTCAGGCAGCTGCGTAATGCAGCGTTGAATTTATCGAGTTCGGCGAGCGGAGTGCGCGCTTTGATGATTTGGTAGCCGCCTCGTAAATCCATGCGTCGCTTTTGGAGTTCGCTCATCACATCGCCCATCACAAACTCGGGTGCCTCTGTTTTTACTTCGTAAATGGGTTCTAGTAATTATGGTTGTGCTGCTTGGAAAGCTGATTGATGGCAATGATGGAATGCCGCTGATACTTATTGACGTAATCAAAAACACAGACTTAGAGTGATGGTTAAAAATTAGCAAAAGAAAGCATTCGAAACTAGAAAAAGGCATGATTTTACTCAAATTATTTTCCAATATTTAGGGATTTTGTAATGTTTTACTCAAAATATTCAAAACCTGAAGTCGCTTTCTGAGGTTAAAAACCCAATTGTAATTAATACCATGAAGCAGATACCAGCAATGCCTCCACACATTCAGGAGAAATTTGAAGAAGAAATTAAGGTGGAGATCATCCGCCAACAGACCGAAGAAGAGTTGAAGTCGAACCCTATTTACCAGGAGTTTTTCAATAATTATAATCAGGCCAGCGTGGAGAGTTTCATCCGGAACTATGCCCGTCGCAAAGCCTTTTATATGACTCGTGGTCAAGAGTACATCAACCAAGAGGAACAAGTGGCCTTTCGCCATAAAATGATTGCTGAGGAAGGCATATGGGCTATTCAGCAAAAGAAATTGTTCAATCTACAATGTCAGTGGAGAGCGGAGTTGATCAAATTGAAAGGTGTTGAGCATAGCTCACAATTTCATTTGCTATCGGCAAACATCCAGCATTGTCCGTACATCAGTCCGGTGAGCAAGGCGGAGATGGAATTATATGTAAGTTTTTTACGTTCAGGTCAGGCGGGTACTCATTTGAGTTATGATAACTGGCAGGATTATGAAACGTTCAAAGCCGAATATCAAGCCGATTATATTCCATCGATTGATGATATGGAAGATTCGCACATGCCGGCATGGTATCGTTTCTACGATCAGCATATGTCGACCTCCACTTTGTTAAATCTTCCAGATGTGCGCGGCACCAAAGAAAACCGTTACCGTTCCATTTCTCTTCAGCGTCAATTAGACAAGATGAAAAAATCGAAAGAAGCGAAGCAAGTCGATTCACGCCCTTACCTCAGCATTTACGATGTAGAAACGGTAGAAACTTTCGTTAAGCAATTCGAAGACCACAAGCTGTTGAAATATTGCAAGGCGGTAGAGAGCTTCCAAGAGCAATTGGATGAACATATGGAGTTGAATGAAGCGCTGGAAACGTTGAGACAATCAAACTGCAATATCAGCATTAGATCAAATAAAGATTGGAAGTCGGCGATTATTGAAGCGGCACAACGATTCGAGTTTTCTCAAATTGCTTGTTTGATGTCGGCGGTACACCAGGAGTATGTGATCCGCATTGAGAATAGCATTAATTTCCAACAAAGCTTAATCGACAAAAAGCGTGAGGAGTACGCCTATCAAATTTGCGAAAACGCAAAGAGACAAATTTTAGAAGGAAGAGGAATTTTAGGCGAACCAGAAAATTTTCGCTTTTAATTTCTAGCACATATTGATTAGAATCCTGGGCGGTAAATTATTTATCGCCCATTTTGTATTCGTCATCATTTCAATACTTTTTTGAACCTACCTATGCTAACCGCGTGCGCTAAAGCTATAGCGGTGGCGCAAGCTAGTGTAGGCAGGCACTGACTTAATATGATGGTTAAGATTTTTTATGATTATTTTACAAAGAATAATGCTTTATCCTTTGAACGCAGATGACACGGATTAAACGGATTTTCACGGATCTTCCACTGCACCCTGAGCTTGCCGAGGAGTGTGCCCCCCGCGCGCCTAACTAGCGCCTTAGCGGTTAATCTTCAAGTTTAAAGCGAACGAAAACTCCATTTTCAAATTTTCAAATCAAACCATCGAGAGGCTTCGCGATCAAATTCAATCAATTTTAAATACTTCACCTTCAATTGCCAACTCCGTATTTTCAAAAACGGTTTTTGCTTCATCGAGGAGTGGTTCAATGTCTTTGTAACGGGCTGAGAAATGTCCGATAACGAGTTTGCCTGCATTCGCTTCTTTTGCAACCAATGCTGCTTCTTTCGCGGTGGAATGAAAGGTGGCTACTGCTCGCTCTTGCATCTCGTGAAGGAACGTGGCTTCGTGGTAAAGTAAATCAACTCCTTTTATGTCTTCGGCTAACTCGGGATTGTATAAGGTGTCGGAACAAAATGCATACGACCGACTGGGTTGTGCATCTTCGGTTAATTCTAGATTAGAAATTACATTACCTTCTGAATCAACAAAGTTGTCGCCCGATTTGATGCGTGTGTATTGGGTAAATGGAATATTGTGCTCTTGAAGTTTATCTACTTTTAATCGACGTGGACGTGGTTTTTCTCCGAAAACAAATCCAGTGCAGGGAATGCGGTGATTTAATACGATGGAACGCACATAAATTTCATCATCTTCAAAGAGTATTTCTGGAGCATAATGTCGGATGTGATGAAAGATGAGATTGTATCTTAAAACCGTTTGCGACGCTCTCAGATGCATTTCAATGATATCCATCAAATCTTGCTGACCAAATAAATGAAGATCCGTTGAGCGACCTTGTAAATGATACGTTGATAATAAACCAATCAACCCTAAATAATGATCGCCGTGTAAATGACTAATGAAAATATGACTGATGCGATGGTAACGGATCTTGTACTTCAGCATTTGCATCTGTGTACCTTCCCCACAATCGATTAAAAAATGTCGATCACGAAAGACAAGAAGTTGGGAAGTAGGGTGACGATCGTAAATGGGAGTAGCAGAACTGCTCCCGAGTATGGTGAGTTCAAACCCCATTCTTACTTTCGGGAAATAACGAGACGCTTGGTTAAGGTTTCACTATTGAAAGTCATGGAATACATATACACACCAGGAGCTAAATCACGGGTGTCAAAACGAAGTTCGTTTTCCCCTTGATCAGGAGTTAATAAACTTCTGTACACTTCTTTTCCGATGAGATTGAATAAGCGAAAATCGACTTCACCACGACTAGGAACTACATAACGAATGTCGGTAAACTCAGCACATGGATTTGGGGAATTTTGATTCATGAAAAATCCTAATCCAGTACTTTCGTTAATGGATGAAACAGCACCTGTAACATCAATGAAATAGTAACTTAGTGTATCCACTTGAGTAGTTGGCTGGCCAAATACAGTACCAATGGAAGTAACGACTGCAGTTATTGTATAGTTTCCAGCAACCGTAGGTGTTCCGCTAATGTCAGCGCAACCATTGCTATTTCCCGGAAATAAACAGTTGGAAGGATTACATGCGTACGTTAATCCTGGTGGCAATCCTGTCAATGAATTAAGTTCAACAGATACTACAGGAACATTAATAATTACACCCGGAAATAATTCAACAGGTGTTGTGGCCGGAACAAAAATTTGCAGCACTTGATTATAGATTACACCAACAGTACCTGCCGATAAACCGGTTGCACTATCAGGAGTAATTCCTGGTGTTGTATTGCTTAAATTGGGAACGCATTGCGCTTGGATTTGGAAAGCACTCAATACGATAAAGATGATCAGGAGTAAGGATTTCTTCATAAACTAGATTTTAAGATATAAAGATACTAAATCATTCTTTGATATCCCTTTCAATTTTATCTTCTATTTTTCTTTCGTCTTCAGTTTCATTGATAAAATCGATCGCATCATTCACCGTAAGGGCTAAATTTAACACTTTATCGAGTTGTGAAATCTGAACCAATTTCATAACGGTATCACTTAATCCAGTAATAACAAAAAATCCGCTCGAGTTACGGCAAAGACGGTTTCCTACCAAAATAGCACTTAAACCCGACGAATCGCAATAAAGGGATTCTTCCAAATCGAGAATAATATTGTTAAAGCCTTGTGTGTTTAGCAAGAGCAACTCTGACTTCAGCTCAGCTGCTATCAACGTGTTTAGCTTTTGCTCGTGGAGTTTAATGACCACGTATTTTTCGGTTTTATCTAGGCTAAAGTGCATACAGGTATTTTTTTCAAATTTAACCCTTGTAAAATTAAGATGCAAGTCTTTACGGAATCCTTTGTTAACGTTTGATTGTTCAAATCCCTCGCATCTGAGCCAAGAGGAAAAGCACTGCCATTCGAATGGCAACTCCATTTTCGACCTGATTCAAAATGATGCTGTGTTCACTATCAGCAATGTCGCTGGTGATTTCTACTCCCCGATTGATAGGCCCAGGATGCATGATTACCAACTGCTTACCTATCCCATCTAAAATGCGCTTATTCAACCCATACAACATGGAATATTCTCTTAAGGAGGGGAAGTAGCGAATATCTTGTCGTTCCAATTGGATCCGCAGCATGTTAGCAACATCGCACCAAGCCAACGCTTTTTTAAGATCGTGCTCCACTTTTACTCCTAAAGAACTTATGTATTTTGGAATTAAAGTGACAGGTCCGCAAACCATCACTTCGGCACCTAATTTTTGGAGACAAAGAATATTACTCA
>CAIXTT010000295.1 GCA_903922455.1 uncultured Bacteroidota bacterium
ATCCTTCTCTGTTAGGTTAAATGCTTTTTGATTTTCTTGAAGGAAAGATTGAACAACTAAGTTAAGCTGCTGTGCTGTTACAGATGACAACATTGTACAGCAGAAGAAACCGATGATGAATAATTTTTTAACCATTGGCTTAAGAAGGGAACACATTTTCATAAGGGGATACGATCAATTAGTTTAACAAAAAAGCAGCAATTGGTTTGCGGAGATTTATAAGAAAATGTAAAATAAGAAAAACAATAAAATTTTGCAAAAAAATATTTTATATATCTACCTAAATAATTGACAGATCAAATAGATCGCTTAATAATGAGATCATTACGCCATATTTTAGACGCAAAATAATCAAACAAAAACATGAATTATTAGAAAAATTGAAACCAATAAATTTAAAAGATGATGCTGATCAAATATGCCCATCCCATATAATTTAAAAAATTTCAATCACAACTTAACCCAAACGCTGCAACAAAAAGAAGGATATCTGAAATATTTACCACTTCATCATTATTCAAATCCTGTGGACAGCTAGAAAAAGATAAATTTAACAATGCAACAATAGATAATAAGTCGGATACATTTGTGATCCCGTCTTTATCAAAATCAGAAGGTCGAGTATTTAAGGAAATTAGAATAGGTGGAGAACTACGGACACAGCAGAACCTGAAAAACGTTGATCCCATGTAAAGCTAATTCCTGAATATCCTGCAGTACTTACATTATATTGCACGCCACTTGACTCGTTGGTCGACCCCGGGTTTGCTGTTGCAATTGCCCATGCTAAAGTACCAGTCACTTGGCTTCCACAACCTGTTGTTCCGCTCATGCCTGTTGCAGTCCCGGCTCCTGACATGGAACCCATGATTAACGACGAACCGCTTCCCGTATTAGGTGTTGGTGCAGCAATGGTTCCTTGAAAGGGTTCGTATGTCCAACGTGCAATATCAGTTTGTCCAAAACTCTGTGATCCGAAAACAGATAACATAGCTATCAGCAACAAATTAAAAATGCTTTTAGCAACATTTTTTTTCTGAATTGAAATATTTAATTTCCTTGCATCTATATTCAACAAGGAATTGATTTGAGCAGGGCTAAATGAATTTTTCATTTTAACGATTTAGTTTTGTTTTACTTTGTTTTGAATTTTTTATAGAAAACACAATTCACCCGAACATCCCGAACACGTCTTTTCTGGAGTGCAAGATTCCCTTATCATGTAAACTCCAAAAAAAATTAAGTTGAAGTTTTTGTTATAAAACGGAATAAAAAAGAGATTTTCCTTAACATAGAATCAAAAATGGTTCATTAAAAATAAAAGTTGTTGAGGATTACCTAATGCAATGGTTTAAATAAATTAACATGAAAAAAATAAAATATCATTGTTAGAAAGCTTTCTGCTACCTGTAAAAACAAAATTCCATATTAACAAAAGATTAATAAAATAAGGTTGCCCCTACCAATTGATTTTTTCATCATGTTATGAAAAAGATATGAGTTGGCTGGTGAAATAATATGGATTAGTCGAAATTCCAATACCCCTTAAACGGAGAGTTCTTCATACTTCTGGGCTTTTCTTTAATTATTCAACAATAAGTTTAATCTGTTGTTGAGCATTCAGCATTTCAATGGTTAAATTATAAACTCCGGAAGCAAATCCATCTACTTCTACTCCTTTAATACTTTGTCATTTTGAATTTTGCAGTTGAACGAATTTTATTGATTATAAGAAATGACATTGAAAAATTGCCATGACAGAAAAATATTAAGAAGAAAATTAAGAACCTGCTTGCTGCAGGCAAGTTCCGATTTATTTTGAGATAAGGAAAAACGGTGGAGAAATATTACAGAATTCAGAAAATCATCTAATAAAGAATTGAGAAAGGTTGAGTTTGCATTAACCTTACAACTTCAAAAATGAATAACCGGATTCTGTAAAACGTTTCAAAATTTTGGGCAATACTTCCAGCATCCTCGGCGCCGCCTTCACACTGTCGTGAAAAACAATAATAGACCCGTTGGTTGCATTTTCAATGACATTTCTTTGTACTTGTTCTGCCGAAACCTTTTCATCAAAATCACCACTGATTACATCCCACATAATGATTTGGTATTTATTTCGCAATGAAAATAATGTTCGAGGAGTAAGCTTTCCGTAAGGAGGACGAAAAAGCGTAGAGTTAATTACTTTGCTGGCTTCCTCCACATCGTTCAAGAAAAAATCACTATTCACTTTCCAACTATTCGGATGGGTATGGGTATGATTTCCGATCAAATGTCCTTCTGCTTTTATCCTATTATAAAGCGCGGGGTGCTTTTCCACGTTTTCACCAATGCAAAAAAAAGTGGCTTTCGCTTGATGGGAAGACAAAAGATCCAACACCGAAGAAGTTACTTCCGGTGTTGGACCATCATCAAATGTTAAATATAGAATCTTTTCATTGGTAGGTTTATTCCACACCACTCCGGGGTATAAAAAACGGAAATATGTTGGTGGTCGAACCATTTTTTTTAATGCAGTCCCGCAGCGCCGTCGGCAAGCCTTTGGCGGCCGATGGATAGCTATCGGGATATGAATTATGAATGCAGAATTCAATCGTTACAAGAACAAATTTTATTTCGAAGTGAGAACATCGTTTCAGATTGAAACACCCCAATTCTTAATTCTACATTCTGAATTCTTAATTACTTCGTATACACCTCTTCCAACTTCTTAAACCTTGGTTCGAGTTGTTTCACAATATCATCTTGCCCTGCAGCTTTTGCCATACGAATTAATTCGGAGAAGATCGCCATGGCTTGATTCATTTCTTTATCTACGAACTTGAGATACTGAGTTCCTTTCAAGGAGAAATAATAATGCAAGTCATCTTCATAAATATCGGCCATACGAAGTGTAATTACTCTTCCCATATCCATAGCGTGTTTGCGTCGCGCTTCTGGTAATTCAATGGTATTGCTGGTTAGATTTCCATCTGGACCTATTGCCGGCTTGCTGATTCCTTTTGCAGCTGTATAATATTGTTCAATAGGACGCAACATCATTACATTATAAGGAACAGTTTTGTCAGGGACTTCTTGATTCATCTTATCCAAAACAGCAACACTTGAATCCAATTTTCCTTCTGTTAATAATCCATCTACTAAACGAGAAAAATTATTTCTGAAGTTCATAGTCATGTTCAAATTGTTTTGATCGAGGTACACATCTTCACGATTCATATTTCCCCATAAGAACTTACCCATCATGTTTTGATACATTGTTTTTGGATCTACGCGACCCGTTTGCCCAGAGGCGTCGGCGTTAGTACGAATCGGAACAAAACGATATGCCAATCCTTCCAATTGGAAGTATGGCTCAAGACTTAAGTAACTATCATTACCAACAGTAACCGCAAAATAAATGGGGCGTGTCCAGTCGTTGTTTGCAATCAAATCCAAGATCATCAAATCAGCTTTCATCAAATAAGTACGATCGATATCCCAGAAAATAGTGTCTACAATTTTACTAGCGTCTTCTGGTCGTACCACACCATTCTTTAACACCGCCGCTTTATCTACTTTAATGAATAATTTTTTTGTTGGCAAATAATTAAGCGATGATCCACCTTGCGTACGCACCTTCGCATCCTGATTTTCACTTTTGATGAATTCCATCACTTC
>CAIXTT010000296.1 GCA_903922455.1 uncultured Bacteroidota bacterium
GTCCAGCGAGCCACCACCTCTGCAATATCTTCACTATCCACTTCCTCTTTAATCATCGCTTTGTTATGTTGTGCTTCCAACAACTTGCTTTGATTTTCTAGTAGAAGAGCTTCGCCATTTTTAATTTTTCCATATCGTATTTCTGCAACTCTTCCATAGTCCCCCGTTCTTTCTGCTTGATCGGCTTCCAATTTTAGTTGCTCAATTTCTTCTCTTGTTTGCGTGATAGTGTTGATGATATTTTTCTCGGTCTCCCATCTTGCCTTAATAATATTTCTTTCTTCGTTTAAGTTGGCTAACGTTTCGCCTAATTCAGAAAGTTTTTTCTTATCTCCTTCACGTTTGATGGCTGCACGTTCAATTTCGAATTGCATAATCTTGCGCTGAATTTCGTCCAACTCTTCAGGAACACTATTCATTTCCATACGCAATTTTGCTGCAGCTTCGTCCATCAAATCGATGGCTTTATCCGGAAGGAAACGATCAGAGATATAACGATCACTTAGTTCTACTGCAGAAATAATTGCTTCATCTTTAATTCTCACTTTATGATGAGCTTCATATTTTTCTTTGAGTCCACGAAGAATAGAAATCGCATCCTTCACATCGGGCTCTTCAATCATCACTTTTTGAAAGCGACGTTCTAGGGCTTTATCTTTTTCAATGTACTTCTGATATTCATTCAATGTAGTAGCACCAATCGCTCTCAATTCTCCTCTTGCTAGTGCAGGTTTTAAAATGTTGGCAGCATCCATGGCACCTTCACCACCACCAGCTCCAATCAAGGTATGTATTTCATCAATGAACAAAACAATTTCTCCGTTCGAACTGATTACTTCTTTCACAACGGATTTTAATCGCTCTTCAAATTCTCCTTTGTATTTGGCGCCTGCAATTAATGCACCCATGTCTAAGGAGTAAATCACATTCGATTTTAAATTTTCAGGAACATCACCATTAATGATTCGATGAGCTAGTCCTTCTGCAATAGCTGTTTTGCCAACGCCAGGTTCTCCAATAAGAATGGGATTGTTCTTGGTTCTGCGCGTGAGAATCTGAAGCACTCTTCTTATCTCTTCGTCACGACCTATAACAGGATCTAATTTTCCTTCACGAGCAAGTTGATTAAGATTTCGAGCGTATTTCTGCAATGAATTGTAAGTCTCTTCTGCCGTGGCTGAGGTAACTCGATCTCCCTTTCTTAATTCTTTGATAGCAATACGTAAGTCCGCTTCATTCACACCATGTTGCTTTAATATTTTTGCAACTCGATCTTTACTGCTGATGACTGCTAATAAAATATGTTCGATGGAAACATATTCATCATTAAAATCTTTAATTAAACTCATTGCTTTTTCAAAAATCGATTGGGTTGCATTTCCAAGATAGGGAGCTCCACCGCTTACTTTCGGATAGCCATTCACTAATTCTTCTAATTCGGTTTTTATGATACCGATATTGACATTTAATTTTTTTAGTAAAAAGGGAATAACATGTTCATCATTTTGTAGCATCGACAACAAAAGATGTCCAGGCTCTATGGCTTGTTGCTCTTTACTGCTTGCCAACGACTGCGCCTGTTGCACAATTTCCTGTGATTTTATAGTAAATTGGTTAAAATTCATATTTCTAATTTTTATTTATTCTATCAAACATTGTCCCAATTGGTAAAACTATGATTTTATGCGACTTATTGTCGTAAATAAGCTAGGTAAAGTGACAATAAGTAACATAAATCATAAATTAGGTGACATATCGACAATCTTTTACTTTTGTAGAATGAATAATTGGAAGAGAATCCCAATTTTATTGCTAAGTATGTTGAACACGAATTGGAATAGAAGTAGTAAATTTTCATTTTTTATTGTTCGGCTTTTAAGTGTGTTTCTTTTCCTAATTTCAAGTGAAAGTTCTTATTCTCAAAATCCAGTATGGTTAATTTCTACAAACCCATCTACCTTAACTAATTTAAAAATTAAAGTTCAAGCGGAAGGAATAAAGATTCGATGTGAAAGTGAATGGTTGCATAGTATTTCCATCGACCTTCCTTCTAAGTTTGATATAAATAGATTTTGTCTAGAGAATAATTGTACAGCACAGCCTGTTCTGAATTTGAAAAGTTCATCTTTGTCGATGATTAATTCCACACATCTAGATGTGGCCATTGAGCAAATGAACGGCGAGGCATTTATTAAGGAAGGCTTATCGGGATTGGGCGTGAAAGTAGGAGTGACGGATGCTGGTTACATGTATTTGAACGACTCGAATCGGATGCCTGATTTGTCGCATTTGTGGATTGGTAAACAAATTATAGGAACACACGATTTTGTAAATAACCTGGATACGATTGCGTACCATGAAACTTATTATACCCGAAGAAAAGCAGATTACAAAGCGAGGAAAAATTGGTTGCGTCAATTGCGAAAAGAGTTAAAATTAATTTATCATTCTCACGGTACCGAAGTATTAAAAATGATTACAGGTATCGATTCGGGTGGTAATTATCAAATTGGATTAGCACCCAATGCTGCCTATTATTTAACGCGAACCGAAGATGGCGTAAAGGAATTTAGGGAAGAGGAAGATTATTATATCGCTGCGTTAGAATGGATGCATCAAAACGGAGTTCGCGTAATTAATACTTCGTTGGGTTATGGAAGAGGACGAAAAATCAAAGGAAGTAATTACTCTCCTATGGAGATGAATGGCGAATCGATGATTGCAAAAGCAGTACAAATTGCTTGTACAGAAAAGAACATGCTCGTGGTAGTTGCAGCAGGAAATGATGGCGATAAACGAAAATGGAGAGTAATTTCGACTCCCGCCGATGCAGAAGCAGCACTCACCGTAGGATCTGTTTTAGGACGATTTCAAAAGATAGGGTATAGTGGAATTGGTCCCGAGTTTAATTCTTATTTAAAGCCTGATGTTTGTTCCTATTCGTATCAAGGAACTTCTTTGTCAGCGCCCGCTGTTTGTGGCTTTGCTGCTTGTTTGTTGGAAGCTAATCCATCTTTATCTGCAAATGAATTGAAGCAATTAATTGTACGTTCATCTCATTTATATCCATATGGAAATAATTTTATTGGTTATGGTGTTCCGTTGGCGAATCGTGCATTGCAATTATTAGAGTATCCCGACATGAAATTTTACAATACAAAGGAAATTCATCTTAAAGAAAGATCATTTAAATTAGACACGATAGATGTATCAATACCAACACTCACTATTTTCCATAAGAAAAATGATGTACATGTTTTGAAACAAGAAGTTATAGTAAGAGATAAAAAATCGAATAGTTTTATAATTTGTCCGCCCAAGGAAGCCAAAAGAACTACCGTTCAAGTTGGCTATTTTATCTATGAATTATTTTGGGAGTAGCATAAAAAAAAGCTGCCTTACGGGGTAGCTCGAATTTACTGTGTACTTCGTAGGTTGTGAGCGAAGTAGTACTTTGTACTACGAAGTTCGCAACCGAAGTAGTACTTTGTACTACGAAGTTCGCAACCGAAGTAGTGCTTTGTACTACGAAGTTCGCAACCGAAGTAGTATGAAGGATTGGACGATCTTTAGAAGGTAATCGTAATGGTGCCTTTTTGCTCTAATGGCATCGTTGTGCCACCATCAAACTTAGCGCTTTCGGCTGCTTGTTTCGCTTTAGTTAGTAAATATTGACTGGTGGTGGTTGTGCCTTCCACTCCGGGATCAGCTTTCACTACATCGCCGTATTTGTTTATGGTTATTGCAACAACCACTATGCCTTTTTCCATCGTGAGATTGTCTACTTTAGGCTGCTTCGTGATTTTTCTTCCAGGCATTAGAAAGAAAATCCCTTTTTCTCCAGATTGAGATATACTGCTACCGCCGCCGACTGCTCCTTCAAAATCGATGGATTTAATTTGACCGAGTTGAAAAGTGACTAAACTCCCTTTATGGAAAAAAGTAACAGTATTATCTTCAATTTTTTGAAGCTCTCCATTCAGACGTTCGCCAGCTTTGGTGACAATTACATGTTGGGCCTGCAAGAAGAATGGGCAGGCGATAATTATGATTGTTATAAAATGTTTTTTCAATTGATTCTTCAAGGTTTGGTAACTCTTCAAAACTAAAGTTTATTATTATTGCTCAGAACAATAGAAAAGGAACTATTAACAGTCCTTTGTTAATTTGTACTTTTGAATCGAAATTATGAAATTACTTCTCGGTTATTTAAAAGGTTATTGGAAATTAATCATTTTAGCGCTGGTTTTAGCAGCTATAAATCAGGTGTTTTCCTTGCTCGATCCCTACATCTTCAAGCATGTTATCGACGATTATGTGACACAATTTGAAAAACTGACCAGTGAGCAGTTTATTCATGGGGTGAGCTGGTTGCTGCTTGCGGCCGTCGGTGTTGCTTTTATAAGTCGAATTGCAAAGAATATTCAGGATTATTATGTGAATGTAATTACCCAACGGATTGGTGCAAAAATTTATGCCGATGGAATCCAGCATAGCCTTGAATTGCCCTATGATGTGTTCGAAGATCAACGGAGTGGTGAAACATTGGGTAAATTGCAAAAAGTGAGGACAGATGTAGAAAAATTGATTAGTGCATTCATCAATGTTTTATTTACTTCCTTGGTAGCTATTATTTTCGTTTCAGTATATGCTTTTACGGTTCATTGGTTGATTGCTCCCATTTATTTTGGAGTGATCCCTATTTTGGGATTTGTAAGTTCAAAGTTGAGTAAGAAGGTAAAAGTAATTCAAAAGGTAATTGTGGCAGAAACCACTGCCTTGGCGGGATCAACAACTGAGTCACTGCGAAATATTGAATTAGTAAAGAGTTTGGGATTAGCAAATCAAGAAATTACTCGCCTCAATGCGAACACGGATAAAATTCTTCAACTCGAATTAAAGAAAGTAAAATACATTCGAAGTTTAAGTTTTATTCAGGGAACATTGGTGAATCTTTTACGAACTGCCATTATGTTTGTGATGTTGTATTTGATTTTTACTCGACAAATTTCCATCGGAGAATTTTTCACGATGTTTATTTATTCGTTTTTCATTTTCGGTCCACTTCAAGAAATTGGAAACATCATTAATATTTATAGAGAAGCAGAAGTGTCTCTTCAGAATTTTGAAGAGATTCTAGCCATTAAACCTGAAGCAAAGCCTGCTCATCCTTCCACATTGGGTTCTATTCACTCTATACATCTGGAACAAGTTTCCTTTAAGCATCAAACCGCTCGATTGAATGCAGTCACGAATATTAATTTTAAAGTGAAAGCTGGGGAGACGATCGCTTTTGTGGGTCCAAGTGGATCTGGTAAAACAACGTTAGTGAAATTACTTGTTGGTTTGTATAAACCACAGGACGGAAATGTATTTTATAATCAAATTCCCTCTGAAAAAATTACATTAGATGAATTGCGTTCACAAATTGGATTAGTTACACAAGACACACAATTATTTTCGGGTACCATTCGTGAAAATTTGCAGTTTGTAGCACCTGGTGCTGATGATGAAGCTTGTTTAGATGTTTTGAATAAAGCGGCACTTCAATCTTTGTTAAATCGCGCAGATAGAGGATTGGATTCTGTTATTGGTGAGGGTGGAGTAAAAGTGTCGGGCGGTGAGAAGCAACGATTGTCAATAGCAAGAGCGTTGCTTAGAAATCCTTCGTTGTTAGTTTTTGATGAAGCTACCTCAGCTTTGGATTCGTTAACAGAGGAAGAAATAAATGAAACTATACGCTCCATTTCTACTAATCGAAAACACATTACTATTTTAATTGCTCATCGATTGTCAACTGTTATGCATGCTGATGTGATTTATGTGCTGGAGAAAGGGGAGGTAGTTGAATTAGGTCGACACGAAGATTTGTTAGAGCAGAAGGGATTGTATTATGCGATGTGGAGACAACAAATCGGAGAAAGAAAAATTGAGCGATCGGTACAAACGGTATAGGGATGAATAAGGAGCGATATGACCAATGGATTTCGAACCTGTCGCTCCGTATGGAGAAAGGGTTGCCAGGGCGAAGTGCTCATGAAAAAATGACGCCATTGCATCGGAAACCATTAAGTAATTCTGAATTATTTAGTGAAGGTTATCGTACCGCTGCCGTTTTAGCTTTGATTGTTCCAGATCCGATAAATTTTGTTCCTCGAATTGTTCTTATAGAGCGAAGTGAAGGTCCCGTTTCTCATTCAGGTCAAATAAGTTTTCCCGGTGGAAAGCGTGAAGGAGATGAAGA
>CAIXTT010000297.1 GCA_903922455.1 uncultured Bacteroidota bacterium
AAAAGCTTTTGGCAATGGTGTGAACGAAGGTCCACATTATGCTTTTACCATTGGAGATGTGGGAAGTTTTAAAAAGGACTTAGATGAAGTTCAAAAAGATTTAACTCCCGACTTACGCGTAAATATTGTTTACAATAATAATGATAGAGGGTATTGGGATTTGTTATCGTGGATCCTGCCTTTCTTTTTGCTGATTGTAATTTACATGTTTATCATTCGTAGAATGGGCAATGGCGGAGGTGGAAGTCAGATTTTCAATATTGGAAAATCAAAGGCGACACTCTTCGACAAAGACTTACATGTAAAAGTTACCTTCAATGATGTAGCGGGATTAGAAGAAGCAAAAATTGAGGTGATGGAAATTGTAGATTTCCTGAAGACACCAAAAAAATACACTCAACTCGGTGGAAAAATTCCAAGAGGTGCATTGCT
Source organism: uncultured Bacteroidota bacterium (assembly GCA_903922455.1). Classification (GTDB taxonomy): domain Bacteria; phylum Bacteroidota; class Bacteroidia; order AKYH767-A; family OLB10; genus JAJTFW01. The sequence goes on from CAIXTT010000297.1 coordinate 433, forward strand.
CGTAGGTCCTCCGGGAACAGGCAAAACACTTTTGGCAAAAGCCGTGGCGGGTGAAGCACAAGTTCCTTTCTTCTCTCTATCGGGTTCCGATTTCGTGGAGATGTTTGTGGGTGTAGGTGCGAGCCGTGTTCGTGATTTATTCCGTCAAGCAAAAGAAAAAGCGCCAAGTATTATTTTCATTGATGAGATTGATGCGATTGGTCGTGCCCGTGGCAAACAACCTTCCTTCTCTGCAAACGATGAGCGTGAGAGTACATTAAATCAGTTGTTGACGGAGATGGATGGATTCGGAAGTAATTCCGGTGTGATCATCTTAGCAGCAACAAACCGTGCAGATATATTAGATAGAGCATTGCTTCGTCCAGGACGTTTCGACCGACAAATCTATGTGGAGCTTCCTGATTTAAATGGAAGAAAAGAAATTTTCAAAGTACATGCGAAGCCATTGAAATTAGACGACACGGTTGATTTAGATTTCTTAGCCAAGCAAACTCCGGGATTCTCGGGTGCTGACTTAGCCAACCTTTGTAATGAAGCCGCATTGATTGCTGCCCGAAGAAATAAAACTGCGATTGGACATCAAGATTTCTTGGATGCCGTGGATCGTATTGTGGGTGGATTAGAGAAGAAAAATAAAATCATCTCCAAACACGAAAAAAATGTAATTGCCTACCATGAATCGGGACATGCTGCGGTGAGTTGGTTGTTGGAACATACTGCACCATTAATCAAAGTGACCATCGTACCGAGAGGAAATTCATTGGGCGCTGCTTGGTATTTACCAGAGGAAAGGCAGATTACAACACGTGAACAAATTTTAGATGAAATATGTGCTGCCTTAGGAGGTCGTGCTGCAGAGCAAGTAAAATTTGGAACGATCTCGACAGGTGCATTGAGCGACTTAGAGAAAATTACCAAGCAAGCGTATGCTACGGTAACGGTATTTGGTTTAAATGATGCGTTGGGCAATATCAGTTATTATGATTCATCTGGCAACGCTGATTATAACTTCACCAAACCCTATAGTGAAAAGACAGCGGAGTTGATCGATTTTGAAGTAAAGAAAATGATTGATAAAGCTTATGCTAAAACTCTTGAGTTACTTCAAAACAATAAATCGAAGTTAGATATTTTGGCTGCTACATTATTGGAGAAAGAAGTCATCTACAAAGAAGATTTAGAGCGTGTTTTTGGAAAAAGAACATGGGACAAAGAAGAGAACGAAAAATTAGTGAATGTTCCCGTGGAAGAAGTGATCGCAATTAAAGCAGAAGAAAAACCATCGCAAGAAAATTCTCCGGCATAAGCCATCGATATCGTTGATGTATGGACGAAAGTACAAACAGAGAAAAAGTACTCAAGAAAATTAGAGCTTCGATTTTATCGAAGACGGATAATCTATATCCTCAACTATCACTCGACGCCCCTATTTATCATATCACCGACGAAGATCCTTTGTTGATCTTCGCAGAAAAAGCAGAAGCGGCGGGTGTGAAATTTTTCTTGATTGACAGCGAACTGGAGTTCATGGAGAATTTGGTGAGTCTGGGCATGATTCACAAATGGAAAAATATCTATTGTGTGGAAGATGGCATCAGCAATTTGTTGACAGAATGCGAACTTCCACACGAACTGATTTTAGAAGGTAAAATAAATATTGATGTGGGGATTAGTACTTGCGAATGTTTAATTGCAAGAACAGGAAGCATTGTTTTCTCTTCGAAAGAGCAAAGTAGAACGATTCCAGCTTACGCACCATTTCATGTAGTATTAGCAAGAGCAAGTCAGTTGTCTGTCGATATGAAAGATGCTTTGGTATGGCTTCGTCATAAATATGCGAAGATGCCCTCCGCGTTGAGTATAGTGACAGGTCCAAGCAGAACTGCCGACATTGATGGTAAACTGGTGATGGGCGCACATGGTCCACGACAATTATATTTATTCCTAATCAACGATCGCGACTATGGGGAATGATGAAGTGGACTTCACGTTAATTTACACCAGCACAAAGCCACTTGAAATTGCCGCAGCTATTTCTTTGTTAGAAGTACAAGATATACCCGCCTATAAAATCAATAAAAAAGATTCATCGTATATATTTGGGGAAATTGAACTTTATGTTTCTGCTGACCTTGTGGACAGAGCTAAACGTATACTCACCGAAAATGATTTATTATGAGTAATCTTTGGCAAAGACTTATCACAGGAACTATTTTTACAGTAGGTGTTATAGCTTCTATATGGTATGGGCCTCTTTCTTTTCAACTTCTCTTTTTATTAGCGGCTCTCATCAGCTTGAATGAATTCTATACGTTAGTCACTAACGCTGAAAACCAACCCAACAAAATGTTGGGGTTGCTAGTAGGAGCCACTACTTATATTTTCATATCGCACGCTTCCTTTTCGGCAGCGCATCAAAAATTATTAGTGTTCTTGGCTCCATTGAGTGTTCTCATTTTCATTGCGGAGTTATATCGTAAAAAGCAACAACCTTTTGGAAACATTGGATACACATTACTCGGAATCTTGTATGTCATTGTACCCTTTGCATTATTAAGTTCCATTTCGGTGCATGACGGCGCATTTGATAGAGGAATTCTTTTGGGTTATTTTTTCTTGGTATGGAGTAGCGATTCCTTTGCTTATGTTTTTGGAAATCTGATGGGGAAACACCGACTATTTGAACGCATTTCCCCTAAAAAATCGTGGGAAGGTGTTATAGGAGGAGGGTTAAGCACCTTAGGAATTGCTTATTTACTGAGTCTATACCAGCAGCAAATTGATCTCGCTTCATGGTTAATCATTGCTATGATCATTGTCGTTACTGGTGTTTTAGGTGATCTCTGCGAATCCCTTTTAAAGCGTAGTTTAGGAGTGAAAGACTCAGGAAATATACTACCAGGACACGGAGGATTACTCGATCGCTTTGATGCATTATTCCTAAGCGTTCCTTTTGTTTGGGCCTACCTCTACTACTTCGTTAACAAGTAGATGATAAAAACTTATTATACAAGCTAACTTTTATACTGTATTCACATATAAATTCGTTACTTTAAAGTAAGTAATGAATCTTCAACTATTAGCTTCGCGCATTTTATTTAGTTTTCCAGTACAACTGGTCATCATGCATTTTAAAAAAAATCAGATGATGATCTTCTATTGGCTCTTGCTATTTGGATTCATCACACAATCGCTCGCCTCACGATTTGGAATTCCCTACCTCTTCCTTGATCCGGAATACATGGGCTTAGTTGGGAAAAGATCTTTTTTCATTATGGGCTTGAGTACGGGAGCATTCATCATGGCTTTTAATATTTCAAGTTTTATCTTAAACAGTTTTCGATTTCCGTTCCTCGCTACCTTATCTAGAACATTTGTAAAATATTGTCATAACAATTTTATAATTCCAGGAAGCTTTGTGTTGGTGTATTGCATCTGCATCGCTCGCTTCCAATTAAATTACCAATTGCAACCTATTAGCACCGTTGCGATTCAAATTTCCATGTTCTTACTCGGAATTCTCATTGTCTTTTTGGCTACGATAAGGTATTTCATGGTTACCAACAAAGACATCTACAAACTCTTTGGCGTTGAAAATGCCGATACCAGCACAAAAATTTTAAAACCATTAAGTGGTGTTCAGCGAAAAAATAGTTGGAGAGTCGACACCTACCTCACCTTTCCTGTTAAATTAAAACTAGTTCGTGATGTTCGCCATTACAAACGTTACATGCTCGAACGTGTATTTCGCCAGAATCATGTGAATGCAGCCGTAATTGAAATCATAGTATTTATCATATTTATACTGTTAGGATTATTTCGCGACTATTCCTTTTTTAGAATTCCTGCAGGAGCCAGTATTTTATTATTGATCACCATGTTTTTAATGCTGAGTGGCGTATTTAGATATTGGCTGCGGTCATGGGCCAATTCTGCACTTATCATTCTCTTTTTAGTCTTCAACTTCTTCTCTCAATTTGAAGTATTGAATCCAAGGAATAAAGCCTATGGATTAGATTACACAAAAAAATTAGTCTCCTATAATCGAGAATCGTTGGAAGAACAAGTGAACGACAGTTTATTGAGGCACGACATTAAAAACACAAAAGAGATTCTCGATAAATGGAAGCTCCGATGGACAGAACAAGGCATTGAAAAACCAAAGTTGGTTTTGTTAAATGTAAGCGGTGGCGGACTCCGTTCTTGCGTTTTTAGCTTTCGTACGTTGCAGATGATCGACAGCGTTTACCAAGGAAATTTGATGCACCATACTGCTTTTGCTTCAGGATCGTCGGGCGGCATGATTAGTTTATGTTACTACCGCGAGCTATTCTTAAATCATTATGATACATTAATGAAAGCCGACGATAATATTCAAAATCGGTTTTTGCAAAACATGGGTAAGGATATGCTCAACTCGATGATTTTTAGTGCGACGGTAGCCGATATCTTTTTAAATAATCAACAGTTTACAGATGGGCAATATCATTATGTAAAAGATAGAGCATGGGCTTGGGAAGGACAGCTGAATGAAAACACAAAAGGTATTCTCGACAAACGCTTGCGTGATTATGAGAAACCAGAAAAAGAAGCGCGAATCCCGATGGTCGTGATAAGTCCAACGATAATTAATGATGGAAGAGCGTTACACATAGCAGCACAACCTGTCAGTTATTTGTTACAAGAAAACGGTTCATTTAAAAGCGGAATTCAACCCGTTGCCAACGGTGTAGAGTTTAGTCGATTTTTTAAAAATCAAAATGCAGAAAATATAAAATTGACTAGTGCACTTCGCATGAACTCTGCATTTCCGTATGTGATGCCAGCCGTTTCTTTACCCAGCGAACCTGCCATTGAAGTGATGGATGCTGGAATACGTGATAACTATGGCGTGATGAATTCCATTCAGTTTTTATTTTCTTTTAAAGATTGGATTGACACCAACACTTCTGGTGTTGTATTCTTACAAATCAGAGATACACACAAACATCTAAAAGTAGAGAACAACAGTATCAAAACAATTGTCGAAAAGTTGATGGCACCCATGAGAAACGTCTCTGGAAATTTCATCATCATGCAAGATTATAATTTCGATCGCTATTTACAATATGCAAAAGACATTGTGAATGTGCCGATGGATGTTGTTATTTTTCAAATGCCTGAGACGGAAGATCGTGTTTCATTGAGCTGGCATCTTACTGAAAAAGAAAAACATTTTTTACGCGATGCGGCTTTGAATTCAGAGAACAAAAAGATGCTCGATAAACTCATTCAGCTCATGCCACCGGTGGTTAGTAGGCCGCAAGCTTTAGCAGGGCCTCTTCAAAACGTTTCTTCGGTAAATAATTCCACTCTAAAGCACTAGACATCGGTACGGGTGTATCCAATGCGCCAATACGAACTGGTGCGGCATCCAATTCTGCAAAACAAGTTTCAGATATGCGTGACGTTATCTCCGCTCCTATTCCTCCTGTTATGGAATCTTCATGCATCACCAATACTTTCGAATTTTTCTTCACCGATTTTAAAACCGTTTCTTCATCCCAAGGTAACAACGTTCTTAAATCAATTAAGTCGGCGGATATTTCTGGATGCAGATCTAATATTTCCATCGCCCAATGCACACCAAGTCCGTAAGTAACGATGGTTAAATCATCACCCTTGCGAATTAAGTTGGCCTTACCAATTTCAGTGGTGTAATAATCATCTGGGATGTTCGCTGTAATGCTTCTGTAAAGTGCTTTATGCTCGAAGTACATCACAGGATTTGGATCTTCAATGGCTGAAGCCATGAGTCCTTTCGCATCTTCAGGAAATGCGGGATAAACAATTTTTAATCCGGGAACGTGAAAGAACCATGCTTCGGTCGACTGACTATGAAAAGGTCCTGCACCAACTCCTGCACCGGTAGGCATTCGCACCACCACATCGGCAGCTTGTCCCCAACGATAATGTGTCTTCGCTAAATTATTTACAATCTGATTAAATCCGCATGTAACGAAATCCGAAAATTGCATTTCGATAATTGATTTACATCCGTTAATACTTAGCCCGAGTCCTGCACCTAAAATCGCCGATTCACACAAGGGAGTATTGCGCACTCTCATCTTTCCAAACTGCTCCACAAATCCAGCAGTAGCTTTAAAAGCACCACCATACTCAGCAATATCTTGACCCATGATGATTAGGTTAGGATGGCGTTCCATCCCTTGCTTCATCCCATCTGAAATTGCATCCAAAAATCTTTTCTCCGATTTATTTTCTGTTGATGCAAGAATGGGCTTTGCATCATAAGGCGCAAAAAGATCATTCAATTCACGAGCATCATCGGGCTCAATTTCCTTTTCTGCGAATGCGATCGATAATCCCTTTTCAATTTCTTCCTTGATGCCTGCACGAATACGATCTACAAAATCAGTATCAATCACTCCTTCGTTCAATAAATATTCTTCATAATTTTTGATGGGATCTTTTTTACCCCACATTTCAAAAAGTTCTTGAGGAACATACTTTGTACCTGAAGCTTCTTCGTGTCCGCGCATACGAAAGGTCATACACTCTAAAATAATGGGGCGTGGACGCTCGCGCATCGATGCAGCCAAATCATTCACGGTGTTGTACACTTCTAAAATATTATTTCCATCTACTTGCACACCTTCAATTCCATAACCGATTGCTTTATCAATAAATTGTTTGCAACGAAACTGCTCGGAGCTGGGCGTACTAAGACCATAACCATTATTCTCAATGACAAAAATTACAGGAAGATCCCATACTGCAGCCACATTTATACTCTCATGAAAATCGCCTTCACTCGATGCTCCGTCCCCGGTAAACACTGCGGTAACATGCGGATTCTTCTTCAACAAATTTCCCAATGCAACGCCATCGGCAACTCCCATCTGCGGACCTAAATGCGAAATCATTCCTACAATATGAAATTCTTGTGTTCCCATGTGAAACGAACGATCGCGTCCTTTTGTGAAACCACCGGGCTTACCTGTGAATTGGGAAAACAAACGATTCAACGGAATTCCACGAACGGTAAACACACCTAAATTTCGATGCATGGGCAAAATATATTCTTCGCGGTGAAGTGCCATGGCGGTCCCCACAGAAATCGCCTCTTGTCCAATGCCACTAAACCATTTTGCTAATTTCCCTTGACGAAGCAAAACGAGCATTTTCTCCTCAATCATTCGAGGTTTTAAGAGGGCTTTATATAAATCGATAAGTACTTCATCCGATAGATTCTCGCGACGGAAGTGAAGTGAATGTTCGGTCATTAACATGCTATAAATATTGATGCAAATGTAGGCTTTTTGACCTTGAAAGTCGTAAATTTGTTGGATGCAAGAGGTTTTTGTAATGGTCTTAGTCTTAGTAGCCTGTATTTTTCTTTTTAGAAAGATAAGGGGATCTGTTAGCGCCAATAATAAGGGTGGATGTGATGGGTGCTGAGTTAATTCAGTCCCGATAGCTATCGGGATAAGAATGCAGTCCCGATAGCTATCGGGATCAGAATTACCCCCCTCCTCCTTTCCCCCACTGCATTAAAAATTTCTTTCTGATCTATTGGGATCAGAATTGCTAAATCTTGCCCACCAATGAAAATATTTCTTAATCTATAGCGGCAGAACATGTTCTGCTTCTAAAGGGTTTCTTCTCCTAATAAATGGGCAGAGGTGGATATCGAGGCAGAATTTATTCTGCCTCGATATCCACCTCCGAATTTTTGAAATATACTTTAAATAATTTATTTTCTGCCGACTACTTTTTTGGTTGAATTGGATTCGTTGGTGTTGGCTTTTCCATTCATCACAATTGCATTTTTTACTTTTTGTGAGGTAAGGGCTACTTCTAACACTTCCGACATGTTTTCTACGTAATGGAAGGTGAGATCTTTTAAATAATCTTTCTTGATGTCTAAAATATCTTTTTCATTGTCGACGCAAAGAATAATTTCTTTGATGCCGGCGCGTTTTGCCGCTAGAATTTTTTCTTTGATTCCACCAACAGGTAAAACTTTACCGCGCAAGGTGATTTCGCCGGTCATCGCTAATTTATTTTTTACTCTGCGCTGTGTAAATAAGGAAGCTAATGAGGTGAGCATGGTAATTCCAGCCGATGGACCATCTTTCGGAATGGCGCCCTCTGGAACGTGCATATGTATGTCCCATTCGTCAAAGTAACTTGATTTAATTCCGAATTCTTCGGCATGCGCTTTTAAATAGGCTAATGCTATTACAGCCGATTCTTTCATCACATCACCTAAGTTTCCGGTAAGTGCTAATTTTCCAGTTCCCTTGCTGATGGATGATTCGATGAACAATACACTTCCTCCATTTGGACTCCATCCTAAGCCGGTAACGACGCCTGCAGTTTCATTATTGATTAATTTATCGAGTATAAATCGTGGTGCGCCCAATGCTTTTCGTACATGCGTCTCCGTTACTTTGGATGGAGCATTTTCATCCATAGCTACCATCTTAGCAATGGAACGAACTACCGATGC
>CAIXTT010000298.1 GCA_903922455.1 uncultured Bacteroidota bacterium
AAAGCGGCAGTAGCTGAAGAACTAAAGAAAAGAAATGTCGATATTCATTACAGTGTCGTTTCTAATCCAGAATTCTTAAAAGAAGGTGCTGCAGTTGAAGATTTTATGCGCCCTGATCGAATCATAATTGGGACTGAAGACCCAAAAGCGATTGAGGTTATGAAACAAGTTTATGCTCCCTTTCAAAGAAATCGCGAAAGGCTTGTGGTCACCAACCTTAGAAGTGCTGAACTTATTAAATACGCAGCTAATTCAATGTTAGCTACACGCATTAGTTTTATGAACGAATTGGCTAACCTAGCTGAAATTGTGGGCGCTGATATCGAAATGGTGAGACAAGGTATAGGATCGGACCCACGTATTGGTTATCACTTTTTATATCCGGGGTGTGGTTATGGCGGTTCATGTTTTCCAAAAGATGTGAAGGCTTTAATTAAAACTGCTAAAGATGTTGCTGGTTTCGATTTGAAATTACTTAAAGCAGTTGAAGAGGTGAATGATCTCCAAAAATTTGTATTGCCTAAGAAAATTAAAAAACAATTTGGTGACAATTTAAAAGGCAAACATTTTGCATTATGGGGTTTAGCGTTTAAACCAAACACTGATGATATGCGAGAAGCTTCAAGTCGAGTACTGATTAATGAATTGATCAAAGCAGGAGCCTCGATCACTGCTTACGATCCTGTAGCGATGGATGAAGGAAAGCGTATTTTTAAAGGTGAAAAACATTTAACTTTTGCTGATACACAAGATGAGGCACTTAAAAATGCGGATGCGCTTATCATTGTCACAGAATGGACAGAATTTAGAAGTCCAGATTTTGCATTAATTAAATCTTCACTAAAATCTCCCATGATTTTTGATGGTCGAAATCTTTATGATCCAAAAGCCGTTCGCGCACTTGGATTTAATTACTATCCTATTGGACGTTAAATGAAAATCTTGGTGACAGGTGTAGCCGGTTTTATTGGCATGCATTGCGCCAAAAAACTTCTTGATGATGGTCATGAGATTATTGGTATCGATAATCTGAATGACTATTACGATGTGGCTTTAAAAAATGATCGGCTTAAAACATTAGAAAGTTATAAGCATTTTCGTTTTCTAAAGCTTGATATTAAAGACCAAAAAGACGTACTAGATCTTTTTAAAAAAGAAATACCTCAACGAGTCCTTCATCTTGCAGCACAAGCAGGTGTGCGTTACTCCATTCAAAATCCTTATATTTACATTGATTCCAACATACAAGGATTTATTAATATATTAGAAGGCTGTCGCACAATTAAGGCTGAACATCTTGTCTTTGCGAGCAGTTCGAGTGTATATGGTGGAAACGAGAAAGTGCCATTCAGCGAACACGACAATGTAGATCATCCAATAAGTCTCTACGCTGCGACTAAAAAAGCCAATGAACTCATGGCCCATACTTATAGTCATCTTTATCAAATTCCTACAACAGGTTTACGTTTTTTTACGGTGTATGGTCCATGGGGAAGGCCTGATATGTCACCTATATTATTCACGAAAGCTATTTTAGCTAATGAGCCTATTCAGGTATTTAATCATGGCGATATGATGCGTGATTTCACTTATATTGACGACATTGTTGAAGGCGTTATTCGTGTTCTAGATAAACCAGCCACATCAGATCCGC
>CAIXTT010000299.1 GCA_903922455.1 uncultured Bacteroidota bacterium
CCACTTTGAAGTTAGAACGCGGATGACACGGATAAATCGGATTAATACGGATTTGTTCTCTGAACTTTGAAAATAAGTAGATAGATGCAATGTAGCTTATTTGTGTATTCGCGCTTTCGTAAATTCGTAATTCGTCCTTTCGTATTGATTCGTAATTCGTAACCTTGTAATTTCACTCCCAGCCCGAAGCTAACACATCAGCCAAGTGAATGACTTTTAAAGGAAGTTTATTTTTATCGATGACACCTTGCAGATGCATTAAGCACAATGGATCATTACTGATGATGGTATCAGCGCCAGTATGCGAAATCGCTTTTAAAAATTCTTCGGCCATGCCGACAGTGAGTGCTTCGTTTTTGCGATCGAGTCCACCACCCATGCCGCAGCCGGGCCATGTATCTATTGGTTCAACGATTTCGAGATCCTTTACTTTGCGAAGTAAGGTGAGTTGTGCGCTTTCCTTGGTTTGATCTTGAGGAAGTGTGCAGGAGCCGTGAATGATTGCCTTTGCTTTATACACGGCACCAATATCACTTGCATTCATTACAGAGACTAAAAAATCGCTTAGTTCGAAAAAATTCTTTTGTACGAGTTTGTATTCATTATGCATGGCAGAGTTATGAAAAAGTGCAGGATAATAATTTCGAATGGTTTTTACACAACCTGGCCCTGGACAAACGATGTAACGTTCATCTTGGAATTCGCGAATCAACTTCTCTCCTACTTCTTTGCATGCATCACGAAACCCATCTTCAAAAGCAGGCTGACCACAACAAGTTTGTTCAATATTATAATTCACACCACAACCTACTTTCTGCAATAATTTTAATGTATTGCGAGCGATCTCAGGTTGATACTGATCGACATAACAAGGGATATATAAATCTACTATCACAATTATTTATTCAAGTTTAAAGTATTCCAATCTAACTTATTTAAGCGACGCAAGAGGATAATTCCAATCACGAAGAAAACAACTAGAGCTACTATTGAATTGCGCATGCTGCCCGTTACTTCATTCACGTAACCGAATACAAAAGTACCTAAAACAGTTCCAATCTTGTCGCAAACATCATAAAAACTGAAATAAGATGCGTGATCTTTTGTGGGAGGCAACATTTTAGAATAGGTAGAACGGCTGAGTGATTGAATTCCACCCATCACCAAGCCAACTAAAGCTGCGGTGATGTAAAAGTCAAGTGGAAGATATACTAGGAAATAAACACCTAAGCAAATCAACATCCATACGGTTAATGAAATAATAAGTGCTTTAATATTTCCCAATTTACTACTGAGAAATGAAAACAGAAACGCACCACCAATAGCAACAAACTGAATCAACAAAATACAAACGATTAATCCGCTTTGTTTACTCTCTTCATCAGCCCAAGCAATTTCTTGCGCGCCGAACAAAGCAGCTAAATACATGATGGTTTGCACCGCCATATTGTAAAAGAAAAAAGCAATTAAAAATGCTTTCAAGTAAGGAGTCTCATTTAATTGATTCCACACCATTCTTAATTCACGATATCCTTTCTTAAGAATATCTCTTTTGATGGGCGAGTTTGCTGCATCTTTAGGCAAGCCTTGGAAAGAATACTGAGCAAACAAAAACCACCAAATTCCCACTAATAAAAACGAGAAACGCATGGCGAATCCGCTGCTGATGTTTCCATACCATTGAGGAAACATAACCATGGTGAGATTGAAAATTAAAAGAAGTGACGAACCAATATATCCCATAGAAAATCCGCGCGCACTGATTCGATC
>CAIXTT010000300.1 GCA_903922455.1 uncultured Bacteroidota bacterium
GATTTACTGCCAACCCTTCAAAATAGTCAACAACGTGGATTATTAAAAGTTTTACAAAGAATGGTAATAGAATCTAAATACGATGGAAAGTTGTTTGATACTTGTATAAAAATTTGGGAGGAGATAAATAATAATCCTGCTCTACGTTTTCAAGCATTAAAAACCATGTTCAATATTTCAAAAAAATATCCAGATTTTTTGAACGAAATAAAAGTTTTGACTGATGCTTATTATACAGATAACCTTACAGAAGGGGTAAAGAAATCGGTCTTTAGATTAATAAAAAATGATTTGAAATAAAAAGTCAATTTACAGCACTACACATAAAAAGATACAACTACCCTAACTCACTGATGGACATAAAAAAAGCCTCACATTTCTGCAAGGCTTTCATTATTAAGGCTCCCCTTTTCAACGAAAGATGCAACTATAATGCTATGATTGAGTATGTAACTATCAGGAAATTGAAGGGTTGAACTTTTTGTAATTTTACAGGATGTTTATTTCTCAATTTTCTTTTAGTAAAAATCGTAACAGTTAATTTTTAAAATCAAGACTTCCACAGGGAATCAAAGTAGTGTCAGAACCCATACTAATTTTATAAAATAACTCTTTATCATTTAATTCAAATTTTGCTCTAGCAGACCCGCTCCCTTCTATGTGAATGAAAACAGTTACATAAAATAAATAATCTTCTTTGGGACCTATCTTTTTTTGCAGAATACCTAATTGATTGGACTCATCATTTAAAATTGATTGCAAATTAGTCAGTCCGTAGTCAAACAACTGCTCTTTTTCAATATTCATAGATTCTTTAGGGAGTACAATTTTTATGTAAGAATCTGGCGATTTGAAAAATGTGACTTCTGGGAATTTGACCTTTAATTCAATGGGAGTTGCAGATTGATTAGACATACGAGTCCAAAAAACTACATAGCCATATTTTTTTTCATTTTGATACACCACCCCTCCTCCTTTTGGTAAACTATTAGTCATCATTACAGAATTTCCGTTGGAATCTGTGTGCTTAACTTCGGAATCAACCCAATTTCGAGGAGGACCAACTTGGCCCTTAGCGTTTAGATAAACGAACAATAAAAAGACAGATATGAATAGTTTCATAATTCAATGATATGTAATTTTTATTTGAAGTTTACAAGAAGGGCTTAATCACATCTCTGAAAATCAAGACGAGAAATACAATTACGCCTACGATGACTTCATTTCGGTACTTTTTAAGGAACTGAGCTAGCTTATTATTCATAAAAAATAAAAAAGGTTACACTATAAAAGTATAACCTTTTTATCATTATTGCTCCCTTAATTTACCGAAAATACAACCATTTACCGATGATTGAATATGTAATCATTTATAAATCAAATGGATGAATTGTAGGTTTGGGTGTTTGAAGAAGTGGAAGGGTAATATTGAACTTCTATTCTTAATTTTTCAAAACCCTCAACAGGGCTTTGTGTTCGGGGGCGTGTAATTCCAACATATACAAACCGGTTTCTCCAGGAATATTTATTATGAAGGCATTTGTTTTGTTGAATGACGTACTCATTACTTCCTGCCCCAAAGCATTTCGGACGATTACTGATACCTCATTGTAATGATTGCCCAACTCAACGGTAACCTCGTCTTTGGTGGGATTGGGAAATACCTTAAGTTGATTGCCGAAGGTGCTTTCTAAAATGTTGGCATTGCTTACGTTGATGCATAGGGATGTATCGATGCATCCGTTTTGCGTAACTTCAACGGCATAATTTCCGTTGGAAGTGGCTAAATAGGACTTGCTGTTGGCGCTATTAATTTCAGTAAAATTGTTATTGCAATCTAACCATTGGTAGGTGGCCATGGCAGCATTGGCTGTTAGGGTTGGACTACTGTTGGTAACCGAAACATCCGCAGAGTTAATGGTTAAGTTGATGGTAATTACACTGTCACAACCACTGGCATTGGGTATAGTGTCGTAATAGGTGTCGCTCTTGGTGTAGGTGTATTTTTTACTGGGGGAAACATAGCTATAGCAGGCGGTTCTAGCGATGGACTCAGTGGAGTTTTTACAAAGAGTATACACCCGGACATGTCCAGCAATGGATGCTGTTCCGTCATTGCCAATTGCTCCAATGGCCACGGTATTTGCATCGGGCATGCTTACGGACCATCCTGATTGGTCATCAGTAGCTTCACCTTTAATATCGGTACCTTTTTGCGTCCAAGCCGCACCGCTCCAAGAGTAAATTCTCACATGTCCTGTGTTGGATGCTGTTCCATAATTATAACGTGCCCCAATGGTTACGGTATTTGCATCGGGCATGCTTACGGAGAATCCAGATTGGTCACTAGCGGCATCGCCGTCGATATCAGTTCCTTTTTGAGTCCAAGCTGAACCACTCCAGGAGTAAATTCTCACATGTCCTGCCCAGATTCCTTTTCCGCTATTTCTATGTGCCCCAATGGCCACTGTATTTGCATCGGGCATACTCACTGAATGCCCTGAGTTGTCACTAGCGGCTTCACCGTCAATGTCAGCACCTTTTTGCGTCCAAGCCGCACCACTCCAAGAATAGATTCGTACATGTCCAGCATCGGCTGCTGTTCCGTCATTACGAATTGCTCCAATAGCCACGGTATTTGCATCGGGCATGCTTACGGAAAATCCTGATTGGTCACTAACGGCGGCTTCGCCATCTATGTCATCACCTTTTTGCGTCCAAGCTGAACCACTCCAGGAGTAAATTCTTACATGTCCTGCATTAATTGCTGATCCGTCATTATACACTGCTCCAATGGCCACGGTATTAGCATCGGGCATGCTTACGGACCCTGCGGAATGGTCACCAGCGGCTTCACCGTCAATGTCGGCACCTTTTTGCATCCAAGCTGAACCACTCCAGGAGTAGATTCTAACATGTCCAGCAACGGATGCCGTTCCGTTATTGCCAATTGCTCCAATGGCCACGGTATTAGCATCGGGCATGCTTACGGACCATCCAGATTGGTTATCAGCGGCTTCACCGTCAATATCAGCACCTTTTTGCGTCCAAGCCGAACCACTCCAAGAGTAGATTCTAACATGTCCAGCATAGGCTGCTGTTCCGCCATTATACGGGGCACCTATTGCCACGGTATTTGCATCGGGCATACTTACGGACCATCCAGATTGGTCACTAGCGGCTTCGCCGTCAATGTCAGCGCCTTTTTGAGTTTGAGTAAAAGCGGCAGTTTGAAAAAAGAAGCAGATGAAAAGAAGCGTCAACTTTCTATGGTTCGATTTAGGTATATTTTTCATGGGATTGGGTTCATATTTTATCCAAATATATTCAATTTTACAATAAATTATTGATACAATACTTTCACCTAAAATCATTAGGATATTTAACGTCGATTAAACATTACAAATACTATCATAATGCTTTTAAATACAACCAATCAATCTCAAAGCCATCCGCCCTACTTGTTAATATTAGCAAGGGTTTACAAGGGTAAGAAAAATAAAAAAAGGTCAATTTTGACCTCTTTCCCATTTGGCTCCCCTTATTGACGAAAGTTGCAACTATTTGCAGATGATTGAGTACGTGACTATCAGAAGATTGAAGGGTTGAACAACGTGTCTGATTGCAGGAAGTTGTCATTAATACTTGGGTTTTCTACTTTTGTGAAAATGAAAAAGGCTATTATCATAGGAGCAACAAGTGGAATCGGAAAATCATTGGCTGAGTTGCTTTTGCGAGAAGGGTATGAAGTGGGTGTAACCGGTAGACGTGAGGAGTTATTTCAATCTATAAAGACCAAAGAGACCGGTCGAATTGTCTTTAAGAAAATGGATGTCCAGGATTTACCAACTTTAGAGCCAATCTGTAATGAATTGGTTAGGCAGATGGGCGGTTTGAGTTTATTGATTATATCAGCAGGAATCGGTGAGGAGAATGAAAAATTAACTTTTGATATTGAGAATAATGTCATTAAAACGAATATTCAGGGATTTACGTGTATTACAGATTGGGGCCTGAGATATTTTAAACAACAAGAAAATGGTCATCTTGTTAATATTAGTTCTATTGCCGGAATTAGGGGAAATGGAATTGCCCCATCATACAATGCTACAAAAGCGTATCAAAAAAATTATCTCGAGGGATTGAGAATAAATGTAAAGGACTATGGTTCAAGCATAACAATCACTGATGTTCGTCCCGGATTTGTTGATACTGCAATGGCAAAAGGTGAAGGGCTCTTTTGGGTAGCCTCCGTTCAAAAAGCGGC
>CAIXTT010000301.1 GCA_903922455.1 uncultured Bacteroidota bacterium
TGATCGTGAACAAGCAGAACAATGTTCTGTGATTGTTCACTATAGCGGTAAGTGTTCCGTTAAAATAGGAGAATTTGATCGACTTCGTCCCCTATGTGAAGCTTTGCTAGATCGAGGTTTGAGTGCTACCATTGAATAAATCTACAGTGAAAAAAAACAGTATCCAATTTGCAGGTTATGTTTTATTGCTAGCCACTATTATTGCTTGCTCAAAAGTTCCCATTACAGGAAGAAAGCAAATGAGTCTGATTCCAGAAACTGAACTTATTTCGATGAGCTTAACTCAGTACAGCAGCTTTCTAAAAACAAATCCTCCTGCAGGAAACCATGATCAAAATACCATCATTGTTAAACAAATTGGAAATAAAATTCAGCAAGCGGTTACCAAATACATGTCTCAAAATAAATTGAGCAGTCGTTTGGCTGGATATAAATGGGAATTTAATTTAGTGAATGATCCCATGGTAAATGCATGGTGTATGCCTGGTGGAAAAGTTGTCGTTTATTCCGGACTTTTAGGTGTAACACAAAATGAAAATGCATTGGCCATTGTGATGGGTCATGAAATTGCACATGCCGTGGCTCGACACGGCAACGAGCGCATGAGTCAAGGATTGGTTACTCAACTTGGAGGCATTGCTCTAGGCGTTGCCCTTCAAAGTAAAAGCGCCGAAACGCAAGCATTATTTCAAACTGTATATGTTATAGGCAGTACGGTTGCATTGATGCTACCCTACTCTCGTTTACATGAGACTGAAGCCGATAAGATGGGATTAATTTTCGCAGCCATGGCAGGTTATGATCCAAGAGAAGCGCCTAAATTTTGGCAACGCATGGCGGCAAAAGGAGGAGCAAAAACACTTGAAATATTGAGTACCCACCCTAGTGATGCTAGACGAATCAGCGATTTGAATAAATTCATGCCGCAGGCAATGAAATATTACAAGCCTTAATTTTTGTATTTTTGACCACTATCTAAACCCAAAAATGTCAATTGTATTTATTTGTGTTCTCATCCTCTTCGGTGTTCTACTGATTACGGTAGAAATTCTCATCGTTCCCGGACTTATTGTGGGAATTTTAGGTGGAATATTTGTGATCATGGGCATAGGCTGGGCCTGGCAAGTATACGGTTCAGATGCTGGGACAATAGTTGCAATAAGCTCGATACTACTTACAGCAGTGGCTATATGGTCGGCATTACGCACTGGATTTTGGGATCGATTTAGTTTACAAAGCCAATTAAAAGGACGAGTAAATGAAATTGATTTAGATACCATCAAGGAAGGCGATCATGGTGCAGCCCTTTCCAGCTTGCGTCCAATGGGAACCATTCGAGTGAAGGGAAAAAGATTTGAAGCGAGCTCAGAAACTGGAATGATCCCAGTAAATTTTCCTATCATCGTAGTGCGAATCGAAGACAACAAAATATTTGTTCGTGCTGATGTTTAAATTAAAATAAACTTCTTAAATTTATAATTATGCAACTACCCTTTATGCTTCTCATCATAGCAGGAACTTTTATTTTCATTCTATTCTTCCTGTATTTCGTTCCTGTTAATCTTTGGATAACAGCCGTATTTAGCAATGTTAAAATTAGCATCCTAAATTTAATCTTGATGCGATTACGTAAAGTTCCACCTTCAATCGTTGTGAATGCAATGATCAACAGTACGAAGTCGGGGCTGAATATTACGACCAATGAAATAGAAACACATTACCTAGCTGGAGGAAATGTAAACAATGTAATAAAGGCGCTTATCTCTGCTGACAAAGCCAACATTCCTTTAACATTCAAGATGGCTACGGCCATTGATTTAGCAGGTAGAGATGTGGCGGATGCGGTTCAGCTTTCTGTAAATCCACGCGTAATCGACACGCCTCCTGTTTCCGCAGTGGCTAAAAACGGGATTCAGTTAATTGTTCGTGCACGCGTAACCGTTAGAGCTAACATTAATCAGTTAGTAGGTGGTGCGGGTGAAGAAACCATTTTAGCCCGTGTGGGAGAAGGAATTGTAACCACCATTGGTTCTGCATTCGATCATAAAACGGTATTAGAGAATCCCGATAAAATTTCAAAAACGGTATTAAGCAAAGGATTGGATGCCGGTACAGCGTTTGAAATTTTGTCAATTGATATTGCTGACATCGACGTTAGTGAAAACATTGGCGCAAAACTACAGACCGAGCAAGCCTCAGCCGATTTAAAAGTAGCACAAGCAAAAGCTGAAGAGCGACGCGCTATGGCCGTAGCTTATGAACAGGAGATGCGCGCAAAAGCACAAGAAGCAAGAGCGAAAGTGATCGAAGCCGAAGCACAAATTCCATTAGCCATGGCAGAGGCATTTAGAGCAGGAAACTTGGGCATCATGGACTATTACAAACTCCAAAATGTACAGGCAGATACAGCGATGAGAGAATCGATTGCTAAGCCGGGTAGTTCGGGTAATGACAAGAAATAAAATAAATTAATAGAGGTTATTGATTATCAGTAAATAGAGTATAAATATATTTAGTTTCTGAGAAAAAAACTGATCATTTAAAATCTTATAATCTCATTAATCCATGAAATATTAATATTTCACTTGCCCCTATAAAAGATTAATTAGTACATTTGCCCTCCCGAAAAGGAAAGGTTGCGTAGCTTAACTGAATAGAGCATCTGACTACGGATCAGAAGGTTGGGGGTTTGAATCCCTCCGCGACCACTAATAA
>CAIXTT010000302.1 GCA_903922455.1 uncultured Bacteroidota bacterium
ACCACGTAATTCTAAATCAACCTCTGCGATTTTAAATCCATCGTTAGTTTCCACCATGGTGCGCATTCGCAATCGCGCGTCGTTGCCCAATTTCTCACCGGTAATCAACACGCAAAAACTTTGCTCGGCACCACGCCCTACTCTACCTCTTAATTGATGCAATTGCGATAATCCAAAACGTTCTGCACTCTCAATAATCATAACCGAAGCATTAGGAACATTTACACCTACTTCAATTACAGTTGTGGCAACCATGATGTGCGTCTGTCCATTTTTAAATCGAGCCATCTCAAAATCTTTATCCGCGGCTTTCATCCTCCCATTCATGATACTCACTTGATAGGTTGGCAAAGGAAATTCTTTGCAGATGGTATCATAGCCTTCCATCAAATTGGTGTAATCTAATTTTTCCGATTCTTCAATCAGCGGATATACAATATAAATCTGCCGTCCTTTTGCAATTTCTTCTCTCATAAATCCGAAAACGGCGAGTCGATTCGATTCATTGCGATGAATGGTACGAATTGGTTTTCGTCCTGGAGGTAATTCATCAATGACCGAACTATCCAAGTCGCCATACAAGGTCATGGCAAGTGTGCGCGGGATAGGTGTTGCCGTCATCACTAAAACATGCGGAACAAAATCATCTTTCATCCACAGCTTCCCGCGCTGCTCTACTCCAAAGCGATGTTGTTCATCAATGATCACTAATCCCAAATTTTGAAACTGAACACGATCTTCAATTAAAGCATGTGTACCGATGATAATTTGTAAGCGCCCCTCTTTTAATTCTTCCAACAAAAATTTTCGATGTGCCGTTTTAGTGCTGCCGGTTAAGAGTCCAACACGAACATCCATCTCCTGCAATGCTTCGGTCACATATTGAAAATGTTGATTTGCTAAAATCTCGGTGGGTGCCATCATGCAAGCTTGCAAGCCATTGTCGAGCACCATCAACATACTCAGCAATGCAACCATCGTTTTACCGCTGCCCACATCTCCCTGCAACAAACGATTCATTTGTTTGCCGCTTCCCATATCCTGACGAATTTCCTTCAGCACTCTTTTCTGCGCATTCGTTAATTCAAAAGGAAGATAATTTTTATAATAGCCATTCAGTAAATCGCCAATGGTGCCGATGGGTTTTCCTTTCACCGATTGCTGACGATTCCATTTAGCACGTAGCAATCGCAGTTGAATAAAAAACAACTCTTCAAATTTAAGTCGGTATTCCGCTGCAGCTAATTTTTGTTCATCAGCAGGAAGATGAATATTCACTATGGCTGATGGTCGATCCATCAATTTAAAATGAGCAACCAAATCAGGAGTCAATCTTTCTTCCACGGCAAATCCTGGATGCGAAAGAAGTGTTTTCATCAGCTTCTGAATCGCTTTACTATCTAGGCCCTTGACTTTGCATTTTTCGGTAGTGCTATATACGCCCACCAACGAAGGTCCAATTACTTTTTCAGCCTTGGATGATTCTTCTAGATCGGGATGCACCATGTTAAACTTCCCGTTAAAAATGGAAGGTTTTCCAAAAGCAATAAATTCCACTTGAGGACGCAAAACATCTTTCATCCACTTTATGCCCTGAAACCAAACCAGCTCCATTTGTCCGGTACCATCACTTAAAATAGCCGACATCCTCGTTGCGCGCTTGGCTCCAAAAACTTTAATGTTTGAGATGGTTCCTTTCACCTGCACATAGGACATATCCTCATTCAAGGAAGCTATTGGATGAAATTTCGAACGATCGATGTAGCGAAAAGGGTAATGCTTAACGAGATCGCCAAAAACAGAAATACCCAGTTCCTTCCTAAATACATCGGCCTTTAATGGGCCAACTCCTTTCAGGAATTCAATCTTCGTATTCAGAAAACTATGGGGATTCATATTTACAAAAATAGTCAAGAGAAAAGAATAATTGGGGTGACAAAATAAAGGAATTGAAATGTTCTAAAAATAAAAATCCCGCTCGAAGGCGGGATTCAATCTCTGGTTAAATCAAATTACTCCGCTTTCTTGACGTTCACAGCATTTTGACCTTTACGACCTTCGATGAGTTCGTAAGTTACATTGTCGTTCTCACGAACTTTGTCAATAATTCCACTGTGATGTACAAAGACTTCTTTGTTTGACTCATCATCTAAAATAAAACCAAATCCCTTGGCCTCATTGAAGAATTTTACTTTACCTGTTTTCATTTAAATAAATAAATTAATAATTGAACGTTTAACAAAAATATGTATAAATAATAGAAAACTCAATTTTTCCAATATTATTTTCTGCCTCCTTAAAAAGAATTCTGTTTGACAGTCAACAATATACCTATAAAAGCAAAATTATACTGACCTTTGCGGATGACAACGACAATAGCAGGTAAATGGGTAAATATCCTAGATAGAAAAATTACGGAGGGTATTTTTACCCTAAAGGATGGGAAAATTTATTCTTTTGAAGAGCAGCCCGTGACCGAAAATCAATACATCCTCCCGGGGTTTATTGATGCACATATCCACATTGAAAGTTCCATGCTTGTCCCTTATGAATTTGCACGAATTGCTTTAACTCATGGAACCGTTGCCACTATTAGTGATCCTCATGAGATTGCGAATGTATTGGGCTTAGAAGGCGTTTACTATATGCTCGAAAATGCAAAAGACGCATTGCTTAAATTTAATTTTGGTGCACCATCCTGTGTACCTGCAACAACTTTTGAAAGTGCGGGCGCGGTTCTCGATGCAAACGATATCGAAACTTTAATTCAGCGCGACGACATCAAGTATTTAAGTGAAATGATGAATTACCCGGGTGTTCTTTTTAAAGATCCTGAGGTAATGGAAAAAATTGCAATTACTAAAAAATATAATAAACCGATTGATGGGCATGCACCGGGATTACGTGGGGCTGATGCGAAAAACTACATCGAGGCAGGAATTACCACCGACCACGAATGTTTTACATTAGAAGAAGCACTGGAGAAAATTCAATATGGCATGAAAATTTTAATTCGGGAAGGATCGGCAGCTCGGAACTATGAAGCTTTACATACTTTGTTAAAATCAAATCCACATAAATGCATGTTTTGCAGTGATGATAAACATCCTGATGAATTGCTGTTAGGACATATCAATTTGTTAGTGAAAAAATCAATTGAACTAGGTTATGATTTGTTTGATGTGCTCTATGCGGCTTGTATCCATCCTATCGAACATTACAAATTAAACGTTGGACAACTTCGTGTTGGCGATCCTGCCGATTTTATCATTTGCAAAGATTTAACAGACTTTAAAGTAGAGAAAACTTTTATTGATGGTATATGTGTGGCTGAAAATGGAAAAAGCATTTTACCTCCCAAGAAACATAAAGTCGCAAACAACTTCAATACATCCGTCACCAATCCCGAAGATTTTAAAATCAAAAAAACGGGAAATAAAATTCGTGTGATTGAAGTTTACGATGGACAACTCATCACGGGTGAAACTCGGGTTGAGGTTACCGCAGTAAATGGAGAAGTTGCAACAGACGCAGAGAACGACATTTTAAAAATTGCTGTGGTAAATCGTTATTCCAAGCAAACACCTGCCATTGCTTTCATTCGAAATTTCGGATTAAAAACAGGAGCCATCGCTTCGAGTGTTGCGCATGATTCGCATAATATTATTGTGGTGGGGGTAGATGATATTTCGATTTCAAAAGCGGTGAATTCGATCATTGAACAAACGGGAGGATTAAGTTTAGTAGATGGTGAAGAAATTCATACCATTTCACTTCCCGTAGCTGGGCTGATGAGTGATTTAGACTGTGAAAGTATTGGCATGGCCTACTCGACCATCGATCGAAAAGCGAAGGAATTAGGTTCGAAACTTAGAGCGCCGTATATGAGTTTATCGTTTATGGCTTTATTGGTGATTCCACAATTAAAATTGAGTGATAAGGGATTGTTTGATGGGAAGAGTTTTCAGTTTAGTGATTTGTTTTGCGAATAGAAATAAAAGATTCATCGCTCCTTTAGAGAGTAAAATTAAACACTAGAGGCACTAGAGGTCACTAGAGAACACCAAAGGCAAACTCTAGTGCACTTTGTGTCTGCAGTAAAATTAGTCTTTGCGCAGCCTTTGCGGCTTTGCGCCTTCGCGAGAAAACTTCCTTCGTTTAAAAATAAATGCTCGAATGAAAACAAATTATAATCAAATTAAAGTTCAAGCCTCTCCCCAACCCCTCTCCAAAGGCGAGGGGCTTTAAAAAAATCAAATTTCTCTAGTGCACTTTGTGTTCTCTAGTGCCTCTAGTGTTGAAGAAAACCGTATTATCGAACCAACCATCTTGTATGAAGTTTAAACGATTACAAAAAAAAGACAGTATTCGATAACAAATCCTCTAATTTTCCGTATTAATACTATGCGGGCTATTCGGCTATATATTTTTCAACCACTCAAGGTAAGTATGCTCTTGGGATTGGTTTTGTTTTTAATAAATTTTATGAAGGTACCGCATACTGCAATTAGCCTTTTGATTTCATTACTATTACCTGTATTAATTTGTATCGGAGGCTTATTCATCCTTTTCAGTTTGCTCTACTTTATTACTTGGATGAGTAGCGGAACTACTGAATGCTAAGAGAAGCGTTGGATGGTAAACACGATTATCGCGGATTTATTTTATAATTTCATCCATTTGTCTATTAGTATTATGAATTACCTAAAGTAGCTGAATTCCTAATTCTTAATTCTTAATTTTCTTCCAATCTTCCTATCTTTGATATATGAAATCAAAGAGCAGGCTAATTCTTTTGTTTATTCTCCTTTTTTCGATGGGGTTGAGTGCTTGTAAAACACAGAATAAAAAGTGTCATTGTCCCAATTGGAGTATGGAAAAGGGGAACAAAGCCGGGAAAACACTTCCAAGTTGACAAGAATCATGTGATTCACAAGTTTGTTTTTCAATTATTTACAAAAGAAATGATTTTAGATGGTTTGATAATAGTTGTGGATTTATATCTTAGCGTCATATTTAGAATGATTCTAAACAAGAGAGGATATGCAAGTTGGAACTAGGCGATTGTCAAATTTACTCAAAGGAGAAAGTGCGATCATTGATTCATTCAATGATGAAGTAATAAAGCAAAAGCTTTTAGAAATGGGATGCTTACCGGGCGAGACCATCACCATCGATCGTTTTGCACCATTTGGTTGCCCTATGGCCATCCTTTTAAATGGGTCTACTCTTGGAATTCGTATGGAAGAAGCGGAATCAATCGTTGTTAAACCACTTGTGTAGTATTTTGTTTTGTCTTCCTCCTATCCAATAACTTCGGATACCCCTAAGCGTTATGTAAAAGTTGCACTCGCCGGAAATCCAAACAGCGGCAAAAGTTCACTTTTCAATGTACTCACCGGACTCAATCAAAAAGTAGCCAACTTTCCCGGTGTCACCGTTGAAAAAAAAACTGGACATTGTCGTTTTTATAATTCGAATACGGGTGAACCCACTTCTTTTGAAATTATTGATTTACCAGGCACATATAGTTTATATCCGAAGTCGCCCGACGAAAGAATTCCATTTGAAGTATTGTGTGATCCCCTCAACGAAAGTCATCCCGACATAGTTGTATTGCTGGTAGATGGTACCAACCTAAAACGAAGTTTATTCTTAGCCAGCCAAATCATCGATTTAAAAATTCCATGTGTTCTTGCATTGAACATGATGGACATGGTGAAAAAACAATTGATCACGATTAAACTTGATGAGTTAGAAAGAAGATTAGGGGTTCGTGTGATTCCCATCAATGCGCGCAATGAAGAAGGCATTGAAGAACTGAAACAAGTATTATTGAGTTCCATTCCAGTTCCGAACAATGATATTTTTGAAACTACAAATCTTGCTCCTAAATTGTTAAATGGGTTAAGAGAAATCCTCGATTTAAAAAGTAATTATACGGCTTTACAAATTGCACATCATATTGAATCGATTGATGATTTTCATTTCACAAAAGAGCAAAACGAAAAAGCGATTTCCTGTGTTGCTGTAGACAGTGTCGATTTAGAAAATCTAAAGTCGTTTGAAACACTGGAACGATATAAAGTGATCCAAGATGTATTAATTCATTCGGTAACAAAAGGAGAAAGCAAGAAAAAACATTCGAACTCTCAGCACATCGACCGATTCTTGATGCACCCCGTTTGGGGATTTGTCATTTTTCTTTTCATTTTATTTTTAATATTCCAAGCTATTTTTACGTTGGCAGAATTGCCAATGAATTTTATTGATGAATCTTTTGCCAACATCAGTGATATTTGTCGAAATGCGTTGCCTGCTGGGGTGTTGAATGATTTATTTGTAGATGGAATATTAGCAGGTGTGGGTGGCATTGTAATTTTCATTCCACAAATCGCATTTTTGTTTATGTTTATTGCCATACTTGAAGACACCGGCTATATGGCGCGTGTCAGTTTTTTGATGGACAAGCTCATGCGTAAATTTGGATTGAATGGACGATCGGTGATTCCTTTGATCAGTGGATCGGCCTGTGCGGTTCCTGCCATCTTAGCCACACGTACTATTGGAAGTTGGAAGGAAAGATTGATCACCATCTTCGTACTTCCGTTGATGAGTTGCTCGGCGCGACTTCCTGTTTATACCTTGCTTATTGCGCTGGTAGTTCCACAGAAACTAGTATTAGGTTTTATCGGATTGCAAGGCATGGTGATGATGTCACTGTACTTAATTGGATTTATAGCAGCATTGGCATCGGCTGCGCTTTTCAAGAATTTCATCAAGCAAAAAGAAAAAGCGTATTTCATCATGGAGATTCCGATTTACCGAATGCCACGCTGGAAAAATATTTTATATTCTATCACTGAAAAAGTTAGAATCTTTCTTTTTGATGCTGGAAAAATTATCATTGCCATTAGTATTGTACTTTGGTTTTTATCTTCAAGAGGTCCAGGAAATACCTTTGACCAACTTGAAATACAAGCAACAGAATTGAATGAAGCAGGCGAAAGCAAACAAGCAGAACTTTATGTTATTCAATCAAGAATGTTAGAGGTATCCTATGCAGGCAAACTCGGACATTTTATTGAGCCCGTTATTCGACCGTTAGGATTTGATTGGAAAATTGGAATTGCATTGGTAACCTCGTTTGCCGCGCGTGAAGTATTTGTGGGAACCATGAGTACCATTTATAGTGTGGGACAAAATGACGCCGACACCAAGACCGTAAAAGAAAAAATGCGCAAAGAGATCAACCAAGAAACGGGCGAACCTCGGTATACGGCTGCTGTGGGATGGTCGTTGATGTTGTTTTATGCTTTTGCCATGCAATGTATGAGTACAATGGCCGTGGTGAAAAGAGAAACGGGATCGTGGAAATGGCCTATTCTACAATTTGGGTATATGTCGGCATTAGCTTGGCTGAGTAGTTTCTTGGCTTATCAATTGTTAAAGTAATTTTCAAATTGATTTAATAATTTCTAC
>CAIXTT010000303.1 GCA_903922455.1 uncultured Bacteroidota bacterium
CAACTTTCGTGTATCGACATCCTTGGACAAACTATTTACCAAAAGGAAATTAACGCGAATGAAGGAAGGAATGAATTTAAATTGAATACCAGTTTAA
Source organism: uncultured Bacteroidota bacterium (assembly GCA_903922455.1). Lineage (GTDB taxonomy): Bacteria > Bacteroidota > Bacteroidia > AKYH767-A > OLB10 > JAJTFW01. The sequence continues at coordinate 98 of CAIXTT010000303.1, forward strand.
TTTCAGATGGCGTGTACTTTATGCGAATTTCTAAAGAGGGTATAATACAAAGTAGAAAGTTTGTGGTGAAGCATTAGGAAGTTAGATGTTAGTTGTTGGATGTTAGTCGAGGCATCGCGACTAGATTTGCACTCTCATCTGCTATCGGCAAGCTCAGGCAGCACTCTCATCTGCCAACTTCTAATCTACCAACTCCTAATCTGCCAACTCCAAATCTGCCAACTTCTAATCTCCCAATTCCTATTCTCCCAACTCCTCATCACCCAACTCCAACATCCTGCATGAAAAATTTCAAATCCTATTTCATAATACCTACGGAACCATCGGATGTTTACGCTGCCCTTACTAATCCGCTCACCATTCAATTATGGACCGGTGATGAAGCGGTAATGTCAACAGAGCCTGGATCTGAGTTCTCGATGTGGGAGGGAAGCATTACCGGAAAAAATTTAGAGTTTGAGCCCAATAAAAAAATTGTTCAGCAGTGGTATTTCGGTGATCAGGAAGAAGAGTCTATTGTAACGATCAAATTGCATCCGCATAAACACGGCACTTCAGTCGAATTAGTTCACACCAATATTCCCGATGAAGCTTTTGATGATATTACCGATGGATGGAAAGAATCCTATTTCGGTGAGTTGGAAGATTTTTTTGCTGGGGAGTAAAAGAATAACAGAAGACCTACCACTAAATCCTCTACCATGCCGTTGGCTTGGGATGTGCTTTTTGTTTTTGTTTCCCATTTGCAAGTAAACTTGCATGGTCACAAAAACAAAAATCCCCATCCCGCGGAGCGGGACAGGGATGTTTTTGTTGAGGTCGCGAGCAGAGTGCGAGTCCTGCAAGCAGTACTCGCGATCAAGGGGGCTCCACCAACTACCCCCCCTCTACCAAGCCCTTGGCTTGGCCGTTGCTTTTTCTTTTTGTTGACCATTTGCAAGCAAGCTCGCATGGTCACAAAAACGAAAAACCCCCGATTCAACTTCGTTGAATGAGGGGGTTTTGTTGAGGTCGCGAGCAGATTCGAACTGCTGTACGAGGTTTTGCAGACCTCTGCCTAGCCGCTCGGCCACGCGACCAATTGAGCGGGTGCAAACATAGTGAATTCTGTTTTTCCTAGCCCTATTTTTTCGGTTCTTTCTGCTAAACGATTTCAAGCACTTTTGGTTGCACTTGAGTATCAATTTTCTGTACTTTAAGCTAATAAATGTCAGAAAATCGTGATTTTTAAAGGAATACCAAATAGGATGTCGTACTTTAGCTACTCTAATTATTTTATGTTATGAAGAATAAAGCTATTGCTGGTTACCATATGTTAATGATTCTATCCGCTGTAGATGAATATTTTAACGGAAAAGAAGATCAGGTGATCCGCGATTATATTATCGAAAACTTTCCTCCAAAAACAAATTTGGACGACGAAATGGAGGTTTTAAGCAAAATGGATCCATCCGATTATCCCATCCATTTTAATAATGCCATGAACGATTTTTATATGGACTCAACCGCTGATGAACGTTCCCACTTTATTGATTTTGCCGTAAAGCTGGTGATTGCCGATAAAAACATCACCCCCAAAGAGAACCTTTACCTAAATGAACTTTATAATGCCTGGGAAGAAAATTATTCTTTGTGATAATTTCTAGCGCGTACTACATAGGTTGAGGCTAGAGCAATAATTAAGAAACCCCGAATTTTTTACATGCGAGGTTTCTATTATTACTTGAATTTTATTTTACTTTCCTACCATCTGCAGGAAAAAAATTAATTGAATGCATTAAATCCAGTTACATCCATACCCGTAATTAATAAGTGGATGTCATGCGTTCCTTCATAGGTAATTACACTTTCTAAATTCATCATGTGACGCATAATCGAATACTCTCCGCTGATGCCCATGCCGCCTAACATTTGTCGCGCTTCACGCGCAATCTGTAATGCCATGTTTACATTGTTTCGCTTGGCCATGCTGATTTGTCCAGGAGTTGCGCGGTTCTCATTTTTCAAAACACCTAATCGCCATGTCAACAGTTGCGCTTTGGTAATTTCGGTAATCATCTCTGCTAATTTTTTCTGTTGCAATTGAAATGCACCAATCGGTTTTCCAAATTGAATTCGCTCTTGAGAATATCGAAGAGCGGTATCGTAACAATCCATCGCAGCACCAATCGCTCCCCATGCAATGCCATAACGAGCAGAATTTAAACATCCCAACGGACCTTTTAATCCTTTTACATTAGGTAAAATATTTGCCTTTGGAACTTTTACATTATCGAAAACTAATTCGCCGGTAGCACTCGCACGCAATGACCATTTATTATGCGTTTCAGGAGTTGAAAATCCTTCCATTCCACGCTCAACTACCATTCCGCGAATGATACCTTCTTCGTCTTTTCCCCATACCACTGCGATGTCAGCAAATGGAGCATTGCTGATCCACATCTTTGCACCATTTAAAATAAAATGATCACCGGCATCTTTGATGTTGGTAGTCATGCCAGACGGATTAGATCCATGATCCGGCTCCGTTAATCCAAAGCAACCCATCATCTCTCCAGTAGCAAGCTTCGGCAAATATTTTTTACGCTGTTCCTCCGATCCATAAGTGTAGATGGGATACATCACGAGTGAGCTTTGCACAGAAGCGGTTGATCTCACGCCAGAATCGCCACGCTCAATTTCTTGCATGATGAGTCCGTAAGAGATTTGATCCATTCCACCACCGCCATATTCTGTAGGAATGTACGGACCAAAGGCGCCGATGCCGGCTAAACCTTTTATAATTTGAGTTGGAAACTCAGCACGCTGAGCATAATCTTCAATAATAGGAGACACATCGCGCTTCACCCATTCACGTACGGAGTCGCGCACGAGACGATGTTCTTCGGTAAGTAGCTCATCCATGAGGTAATAATCATGGCCTTGGAAACGATCTTTTGACATATAAATTTGTTTGTTTTCTCTTTAGTAAGTGATTCTTATTGGCTCGCAAAATTAATAAAAACGAGAATAGATAACGTTTTCAGGCTTCGTTTTGTTTGCTTTTAAGATGAATACAATTTTTAATATTACGGAATCGACCTTTTTAGTAGAAAAGGCCTTACGGGGCCTTTGAAAAGGGCACTGTTTACTCCATTAAACAAATAATCGTAATATAATCATCAGTGATTTTGATTGGGTAAAAGCCTCGTTTTAGTTCCACTTCCCCTCTAATTCCAAGTTTGTAACTGACTTCAGTAGGCAAAATGGTTCCTGCTTCTACTGGGAATTGGGTGAGACGGAGCAACTCTCGTTCGAGTCCTTCTGGTAGGCTGGCTCTGTTTAAGTGAAATTGAATGCCTTGTCCTTCTGTTGTAATTCCAGCTTCAACCGTACGAAAAGTAAATTTTGGAGGAATAAAACAAAGTCCAAATCCACTTTCGCAGTTATTGGAATACGATGCAATATCGAAATGAAAGGTCCAAGTGAATTTAAATTTTTCTACTTGAGCAGAACTTGTTTTTGTGATTCCAACTAGAATCAGCATCAGTAATAGGATGTTTTTTTTCATGAATTCATTTTTAAGAATAGGTTGCTAAATGATTTTCTAAAAAGGATTTTTAATTTTTTCCGAATTATTTTTACAAAAAGGCCTTACGGGGCCTCCGTGCAATTTATTCAATGGCACAAGTAATGGAAATGTAATCATCAGAAATTTGGATGGGATAGCGTCCCGGAATGATGGTAACTTCTCTCGTCATACCAATTTTAGTTGCAATATCCATGGGAAGAGGTGTTTCTTCTTCAATAGTGAATTGAAGAAGGTGAAGCAATTCTTTTTCTAAAATTTCATTCATCGTACTTCGCAGCAAGTGAAATTGGATTTGATTTTCTGTAGAGGTAATTCCAGCATCCACTTGTCTTTTGTTGGCGACGTTAAACGTTATGCAAAAGCCTAATCCTCCATCACAATCTCTTTGGGGAGATGCAATCGTTAACTTGTAAGTGATTTTAGATCTATCTGCTTGCGCAACACAGG
>CAIXTT010000304.1 GCA_903922455.1 uncultured Bacteroidota bacterium
ACCAAGTTATTCAGCAGGAAATTCAAGTCGTGGAGGTCTAGTAAAGGATCTTAGCGATGGAAAAATATTCCATACCATAACGTATGGTGTGAATTTAATGGGTCCACATGCTTCTCAACTTAACCCTGAGGAAAGATGGAAAATCACCATGTATGTTCACCAGTTACAAGGTGGTGCTTCTGCACCTATTGGCGCAGATTCTACAGCCACTAAAGACTCTTCGAATGCCACTGCAATGGCAAAATAATTAAACAGAAATTAGAATATATGGGACATCACGGACCTATCGAAGTTACAACCACTCAACCTTACGATTTTACATCTAAGAATAAGATGTATGCAATCGCTATGATTGTGATTGGAATTGTTTCCATCGCTGCTCAGTTTATGACACATCATGAACAAACATGGGCCAACTTATTATGGAGCAATTTTATTTTTATGGCACTCGCTCTTGGAGCTACCTTTTTTCTAGCGCTACAGTATGTGGCGGAAGTAGGTTGGAGTGCTGTTATCTATCGCCCGCTTGAAGCAATGGGGCAAAGTTTGCCAATTGCTGGAATCATTATGATCATCATTATTGCATTCGGTGGTCAACATATTTATCATTGGATGGGTGATGGACTTACCGATCCTAACTCTGCGAATTATGATAAAATTATTGCCGGCAAATCAGCATTTTTAAATCCAACATTCTTTTGGATAAGAATCGTGCTCTACTTCGTTATCTGGACCTTGTTCGCTCGTTTATTCAGATCGAATTCTTTGAAAATGGATGAAGGAAGTGATAGCGTTGGTGCGTATTTGAGAAACCGTCGTTCAGGTGCTGCTTTTTTAGTGTTGTTTGCGATTACTGAATCGTTGATGTCTTGGGATTTTATCATGTCGATCGAGTCACATTGGTATTCGACTATGTTTGGATGGTATACGTTTGCTGGATTATTCGTAACCTCACTCGCGGTTTTAGCCTTCATTGTAGCTTATTTGAAGCACCGAGGATATTTGCAAGAAATTACTGAACATCATTTACACGATATCGGTAAATTTATGTTTGCCTTTAGTATTTTCTGGACCTACTTATGGTTCTGTCAGTTTATGTTGATCTGGTATTCAAACATTGGTGAAGAGGTAACTTATTTCATGTTACGTCAAGATCATTACCGTGGTATTTGGTTGGCTGCATTCTTTATTAACTTCATTGCACCGTTTTTAATTTTGATGACACGTGATGCAAAACGTAAAAAGTTTCTGTTGATGTTTATGTCGATTGTGATCTTCGTGGGCCACTGGCTAGATTTTTACATCATGGTAATACCTGGTTCAATGGTAACTGCAACGCATGCACTTGCTGCACATGGAGCTGACGCAGCACATGCAGCACATGGCGCAGCAGCTGCTCATCATGAATTGTTAATTGGAAGTATTGGTTGGATGGAAGTAGGAACTACCATCGGCTTCATTGGTCTATTTGCATACATCACACAACATTACATGAGTAAAGCTCCATTAGTGGTGAAGAATCACCCAATGATGGAAGAAAGTTTACATCATGCTATATAATTATTAAATCTAGAATCTACTTAAATTAAATATTTCGAAAAGCTATGAACTTGTTGTTAACCCTAGCAGTTGTCTTTGGTATTCTGGTGCTTGTCCGAA
>CAIXTT010000305.1 GCA_903922455.1 uncultured Bacteroidota bacterium
ACAAAGGGACCCCAGCAGTACAAGACCTAAAAAGGTCTAGACTGCTGGGCTAGGCGAACAAAACCTAAAAAGGTCTAGACTGCTGGGCTAGGCGTACAAGACCTAAAAAGGTCTAGACTGCTGGGCTAGGCGAACAAAACCTAAAAAGGTCTAGACTGCTGGGCTAGGCGAACAAGACCTAAAAAGGTCTAGACTGCTGGGCTAGGCAAACAAGACTCAAGGACTCTTCTGTATCAATGGGAATATTTTAAAAAGACAAAGGGACAAAGCTTTCGCTTCATCCCTTTTTATGTTGACCGACCAGGGCTCGAACCTGGACTCTTCTGAATCAAAATCAGACGTGTTGCCAGTTACACCATCGGTCAATCCTAACTTGGCGGTGCAAATTTATAAAATTCTCTCTTTCTAAAAAGAGAAAATATAGGATTAACCGTTAACTAGCACCTTTAATTTTGTACCCGGCTTAATATTGGTGTTAGAGAGATTATTAATATTCTTAATCATCTCTACAGTAAGGCCTTCGTAACGTTTAGCAATATTCCAAAGTGTATCTCCAGGTTGAACAATATAGTATGTGAAAGCTGGTTTTGGAGAATTTTTTACTTCTGCAGTTTCATTAGATACCTTTTGAGTGTCGTTTATTGCATCAGCTTGTTCATCAACTTCTGTTTTTTGAACGGTATCGGCCTTATGCGCAACTTCTTTTTTAACTGTCAATTCATCATTGGAAACCGCCTTCACAGGAACTTTAGTTTTTACCCAATTGTAAACTGTTAATCGCTGACCTGAACGAACTGTACTTGAACGCAACTTGTTCATTTTTTTAACCTGAGCCAACGTCATATCGTATTTAGAAGCAATTTTTCCCAAACTTTCACCTCTACGTACAATATGCGTTTTCTTGACACGCTTGGTTTGCTCCCGATAGTTATCGGGTTCGTAATTCGCAACTTCATCTCCCTCTTCTTCGACTTGACTTACTCTGTTTTTATAACTGTTCATTACTGGACGAGCGGATGGTAAGGACTCAGCATAGATGCTTTCCTGACTCAACATATAAATCGCCATCTTATTAGTAGGCAAACGCAGAACATAATTTCCACCTACATCAGGAATTAATCCACGCTTATAAATTGGATTTAAATACGAAATCACATCTAACGGTAAATCCAACGTTGCAGCTAACGTTTTAAAATTGATGGGTTGATTTACAATGACCGTATCTACTTCAAAATAAGAATAGGCAGGACTTACTGGATACAAATTATGTTCACGTGCATGTTCCATCACATAGGTGATTGCAATAAATGCTGGTACATAATTCTTCGTTTCATTGGGAAGGTAATTCATGATGTCCCAAAAATTGGTTTTTCCACCTGAACGCTTAATAGCTTTATTTACGTTTCCTGCTCCACAATTGTAGGCTGCAATCACCAATAACCAATCGCCATAAATTTTGTACATATCCTTGAAATACTGACATGCTGCTTGTGTAGATTTGATGGGATCACGACGCTCATCAGTGTAAGAGTTTACTTTCAGATTGTATTGTAAACCTGTATTGTACATAAACTGCCAAATACCAGTAGCTCCTACTCGAGAAACCGCAATTGGATTAAGTGCAGATTCAACAATCGACAAATATTTAAACTCTAAAGGCAATCCTTCACGGTCTAGCGCTTCTTCAAATATTGGAAAATAGAGATTAGATAATCCCATCACTCGTTGAGTTAAACCGCGCTTTTTCACCGCATACATATCTATAAACCCTTTTACATGCGAATTATAAGATAGAGGGATTGGTGAATGAATGGCTGCCATTCTTTGTTCATAAACCTGAGTTGAAAATTGAGGAATCTCACCTGGGATGATAGCGCTGGGGTCAAAGCATTTTGCATCTAACTGATTGTATCTTACAACATTATTAATTGTAACCAAACTATCTAACAAGGAAGAAATGGGATCATATTCTTCTTCGACAAGGGAAGATACATTGGTAATTTCTCTGGGTGCTTGAGCTAATACGCTTGAGAACATCAAGGTATGGGTTAAAGCAAGAAGGGCTAATTTCAGTGTTATCTTCATCTACGGGACAGTTTTTTAGTTAAACGGAAATATTCCATTTAAGATATGGTAAATCTATGGGTAATGATAATTATTATTCTCCATATAGCACAATAGTTATAATGACGATTGTCTTGATAACTTGCTAATTAAAGCTTTGAAAACAATGAGATTTTACTGATTCTTACTCTGTGGAGAACCGATTTTCAAAAGTTCTTACATTAATTCATCCACGGGATGAAATAGCAGAATTTTTTGCCTCGGTAGGCAAATTTAAAAAATATGGGTGAACTGTAGTGAAAGTTGGGTGAAGAGATGGGCTTAATCGACCATGGAAACTCTACTCTTCGACCTAAGTACTTTTATCAGGTAGGGAGAAACTGCGAACAAAGCGCCTAAAAATGTAAGCACAGTTAACAGCATAAGGCTAGATATATTTCTCAAAACCAATGCTATAAGAATAAAAGAGATATTCACTAAATACAATGCTAGTGCTGCTTCACGATGGGTTAACCCTACATCCAATAATTGATGATGGATATGATTTCGATCTGCTGCAAAAGGAGATCGACCATTCATCAATCGAATACAGAAAATTCGAAGGGTATCAGCTAATGGAATTATCAGGATAGCAACGGCCATAGCTGGACTCGATCTGAAAGGAAATGCATAAGGTAAAGAGTCGAAGCTCATTTCTACGAAATTCACACAAAGGATGGATAGAATTAATCCTACTACTAATGAACCCGTATCTCCCATAAAAATATTGGCAGGAGAAAAATTATAAACTAAGAACGCTAAGAGTGAACTAAACAAAGAAAACGCCAATATACAGAGCGCAATCTGATTATAATTATAAAACCACAATCCAAAAGTAAAGGCCGCAATGGCACCTATTCCTCCTGCTAAACCATCTATACCATCAATTAAATTATAGGCATTGATAATGGTAATCATCGTCACGATAGTTACCAATACACTCAACCAATACGGAATTTGATAAATACCTCCCACTCCATATAAACTCGTAATTCGCATATCTGCAAAAAAGACAATGATGAGTGAGGCAAACAACTGTCCGTATAATTTTTTATGCGCGGTCAATTCAACGATATCATCCTTTATTCCAATAAAAAACATAACGATGATAGCTGCAATGATATACTGTGTTGAGAAAGTTTCTAGTCCAGCCGACCAAAGCGTATAAGAGAAAACAACTCCAGCAAAAATAGCCAATCCACCTAGCGACGAAATACTAGAAGAATGCTTTTTCCTTTCGGTAGGCTCATCAAACAAATTTTTAATTACAGAGACACGAATAATAGATGGAATCGCCAAAAAGGTGATGAGAAAGGCAGAGATACAAGCAAAAGTTAAGTTTAACATAGAAAGATTTTGACACAATTTAAATTTTAAAGCGATTCGCTAAGTATAATTATGGTGAACGCTCCCGTTTACTAAGGGAAGGATAATTATAGAGAAGCTAATAACTAATTTTAGGGATGATTAATTTCTTGCAAAGCTACAGCATAAAGGTATTATAAGTCCAGTAAAAGAGTCATCGAATTCGGTGATTTTTGGCTTCTTTTTTAAAAATCGTAATACCTATTAAACAAATTCGTCCTAAATCCACCTTGCACCAAGATTGTATTATCCGTCTTATTCGGCTGAACAGCACTACGAGAAGCCAAATTCAAGAAAAGATTCATTCGATTGGTTGGATTTAATAAGAAGCTAATGTTCAAACTAGCCCACATTAATTTTGTCTTAAGACCCTGCCCTACTTCATTTTGATACTCTTGCTGATAGGTTCCATAGGGTAGAAAAACATTTTGGCCCCAATTAGTACCCGAGGTATCGTAACCAACTTCAGCATAACTCACTTTTGCATCAAAATTCCACCGCTTATAATTATATCGAGCTATCCCAACCATTTCCCAAAAGTTAGCACCTAATGGATGCGCTAATGCTGCACGATGGTGACTATAACTACCTATAGCCTCTCGATGCTGATAGGTATATGGCCTAACGTAATTTAACTCGCCCTGCAAATACAAGGATTTTACACCAAACACGTCTATGCTTTTAAATCCCGCTTGAATACCTTGTTTATTCGCCCACCAACCATTACCAGCTTTCACATTATCGAATAAGAATTCATCCAACATAATTTGGCCGTACAAGGAATTTTTGCTGTTGAGTTTATACTTCAAATTTATTCCCATTAACACATTATCTGGTGAGCCAATGCTAAACTCAACAGGGCGTAAAAAAATAAATGGATTTAAATAACCAAAATCAAATCCACGCGAATTATTATTGGTGTCGGCATGCCAAATTACCGACTCGAACAATCCTACTGTTAATCGCTTTCCAATATCCACATCGAGATAATGCATCGATGCGTATTTACTTTCAAAAGGATATGTATCGTTTTGGTCGATGCGATCCAGGTTACGCAACTGCATGAACAAATTTACATATCGAATTTTCCAGAAATCGGTGATGATTTTAAAATAAGGATAATGAAATGCATTATCGGAAAGCAATAAAGAACGATAACCATCGCCAATAAAGTGACGATCTTGTCCAAACTCAAATGTAAAATGTTTGTTGAGTTGAAAGTTGATGGTGCCTGTAGAGAAAGCGTAATCGAAGGCATCCGTATCAAATTTTTTCACGCGACCTTGTCCAGGCACAACTCTACTTTTACGAGCAGCAGAGTCAAGATAGAGTGGAAATAAACTTTGGTTCTCATAAAAAGTGGCATTGAATCCAAATCTTTTGCCGATAGATCCATTCACCCAAACACCTCGTGTATTCGTATGAAAATTGCGATTATTTTCTTGGTCTTGTCCTCCAGCAAATTCAAAAACAGGATCTAAATACAAACGAAAATCTTCTTCCTCCACTTGAACCAAATGTTCAGTAAACAACTTTCTGCCGATCCATCTTTGATTAAATTTCCGATCAGATCGAACGTTATAACGGATTAAAGAATCGTATGCTTTTCCATTATCGATTTCTTCCAATTCCGTTTCTTCAGAGGAGTTCATCGAAGCGCGAACAATATCACTTCTCAAATAAGGTTTGAACGAAGTATGCACACCATTGCCAACTCGGTTCATATCCTTCACAAAGGATTGTTCTACTTCATTGCTGAGTGGGATAAACGCCGACTGTGCGTTTCCAAATAAAATAGATTGACAAAAGATAAAGGTAAAGAATATACGAAGTTTTTCCATGATCATTAATTATTACCAAATATTTTTCCTTTGAACCAGATGCGAGATGTCCCATCTGGTAAATCGTATTTCAACGTATTTCCGTTGAGTTGATATCCTGTGATGACTTCCATGGATACTTCCCACGATTTTCCTTCTGTGAAGATATGCAAACGATTATTGATATCCATCCAAGCAATATTATTTTCACTCATCTGATAACTTTGAGGAAGAAACTCATCTAAAATAAATCGTTGCCCATCTAACATCAATTGAAACTTATTATTAAAAAAGAAAACGACAGAACGATCGCGCACTTTGTAAAAATCAGGAATATAAGACTCCACTTTGAGCAATTTCCCATTGGTAAAAACTTTAAATGAATTATCAGCGGCAATGTAAGCGACAACATCAACTCCCGACTGATACGACTGCGGGAACAACTGTTCGAGCACCAAAATTTTCTTATTGTAAAAAACTTTTAGGTAATTGTATAATCCATCTACATAAGCTACTAAATTTCCGCCGGGATCAAATGATTCGGGAGCTACATTATCCAAATCATACACTTGATTATCCATATACGCTCTGAAAAATCCTGTATTATTAACATACCCAACGGTATTTTCTCCTACTTGATACACTTGCAACTCCCCTACTAAAGTCATTTCCAAATCGTGCACTTTTCCGTCTTTATATACTCGCAAAATGTCCACATTCAAATCACGAAATGCAATGAGACTATCACTAACTTTCATGTCCTGCATAAAAAAAGTAAGTTGTGTGGTTTCACCATTTTGAAAAACATTGAGCAATTGATCTCGTTGATAAAACAAAAAGCTTTGTGTGACATTGTAAGTCGTTGCCGTCATATCACCCAACTTGAATTTTTGACCTTTGTAATAAGCAATCAAATCATTCGCGCTATTCGCATATCCTATAATTGAACCATTGGATTTAAAAGAGCGAACGGCTTGCTGTTCGAGTTGACGAGGAACACCATTTTCAAAAACAAAAAGAAAGTTTCTGAAATCCGAATAGCCTTGCACAAAGTTAGGAACCTCGTCTCCTGCCGGTGCAGTAAAAGAGCAACAGCAAAGCACGATGAAAATTCTCTTAATGTGTTTCAAGCAACTTTAATATTTCATCCAACTTTGGTGTCAGAATCACTTCGATGCGACGATTTTTCTTGCGGCCGTCAGAAGAGTTGGTTTTGTCGATGGGCATAAATTCACCTCTACCTCCAGCAGTAAGACGGAGTGGATTTACTTTACTGTTTGCTAAAACAATTTTCACGACAGAAGTTGCTCGCATAACGCTCAAATCCCAATTGTCTTTTATTTCTCCAGCACCTTTCATAGGAACATTATCGGTGTGTCCTTCAATTTGAATATTAATATCTGGATTCTTCTCTAACACTTTTCCAAGATCGCTCAATGCTTC
>CAIXTT010000306.1 GCA_903922455.1 uncultured Bacteroidota bacterium
TTGTGTTTTTCGGTGGCTGATGGAATTCGAAAACCACCTTCATTGGTTAATATTTTTAAGGAGTTAAAGGATGATCTCGGTTTCGAAATACCAGCCCATGGAAATCTGGAGTCTTGGGCAAGTCAAGGAATTCTATTGTTGAATGCTACTTTAACAGTGCGAGCACATGAAGCAGGTTCACATCAAGGGAAAGGATGGGAGCAGTTTACCGATGCGATTATCCAAAAAATTTCGGATGAGTTGCATGGAATTGTTTTCTTGCTATGGGGAAATTATGCTCAAAAGAAAGGACAAAAAATAGATCGCTCTCGACATTTGGTTTTAGAAGCACCGCATCCATCTCCCTTAGCGCGCGGTGGATTTAAAAACTGCAAACACTTTTCGAAGACAAATGATTATTTGTTGTCGATGGGCAAATCACCTATTCAGTGGAATCTTAATTTGGAGAAATAGCGATGAGGTTACAATTTGTTTTTATGCCGATGTGTAATTTGAAAAAATATTTTTTCATGGTTGCCATTTTGCTTTTGTTTTATGCTGATGGATCTGCTCAATCCATTTTGTCTTTTCAATCGATGGAAGTGGATCAAAAGAATTTGTTGGAGAAAGCATTTTCATTATATGCCAAATCGTCAAAGAATAGCAAAGATTCATTAGCGATCGTAAGTCAATTGCGAAAAAGTTTAATGGGATTTCAGGAGTCGGGTTATTTAGAAGCGCGATTGGATAGTATAAGTAATTTGAATGGAAAAGTTGCTTGGTGGTATGTGGGTCCAGTTTATAAAATAGTAGAGATTCGTTCTCCTCAAGAAGATGATTATTTATTATCGAACGGTGGACGATTGTATCCGAATAAGATATTTTCTCCTGCTATTTATGCCAAGACAACGAATAGCATTTTAAATTTCAGTACGAATAATGGCTATCCCTTTGCGTTAGTGAGGTTGGATAGCATCTCCATTGATCAAGGCAAAATGAAAGCGAGTTTAGTGGTTGAGAAGGGGAATTTAGTTCTCTTGGATACCGCACTTATCAAGGGAACTGTAAAAGTATCACCAGCTTACTTGTATAATTATTTAAGGATTCAACCGGGTTCTGTTTTCGATGAATCCATCTTGCGAAAAGTTTCAACACGATTAAAAGAAATTCCGTTTTTATCGGAAGCGAGATCTTTTGAAATAGAATTTACTAAAGAAGGGGCTCGTCCTGTCTTGTATTTGCAAGAAAAAAAGGCAAGTCAATTTAACGGTGTTATTGGAGTACAACCCGATAATACCAATCCTGGAAAAGTTTTTCTGACGGGTGATGTCCGTTTGCGCTTGTTAAATTCTTTTGGAAGAGCAGAGTTGTTCGATTTGAATTGGAGTAATCCGTTGCCAAGATCACAGGATTTAAAAGTGAAATTTTCATATCCGTTTTTGTTTTCTTTACCGGTAGGAGTAGAAGGTGAATTGACTTTGTTTAAAAGAGATTCCATCTTCCTGGAATTAAATCGACAAATTGGATTTCGATATTTTCTAAGCGGAAATAATTCGGTTCGCTTTTTTCTCGGAAGAAAAACGAGTAGTTTGATTTCTACCAAAGGCTATGAAAATGTTACTACATTACCTCCTTTTGCAGATGTGGGGACCAATACTTTTGGGTTGGGATTCCAGTTTCAACAACTCGATTATCGACTCAATCCAAGAAAAGGATTTTCTGTTGATGTCAATAGCGGCGCTGGATTACGCGAGATTAAAAAGAATTCGAAAATTAACAAAGCAGTTTATGATAGCATCAACTTAAAAAACACGCAGTACAAAGCAGAAATACTATTTGATTTTTACATTCCCGTTTTTAATCGAAGTGTGATTAATATTGGAGGGATGGGTGCATGGTTAGAAAGCGAAAATATTTTTAGTAATGAAATGTATCGTTTCGGTGGACTCAAAACATTGCGTGGATTTGATGAAGCTTCTTTGTTAGCCTCAACCTATGGAATTGGAAAGATTGAATATCGATTTATTTTAGAAACGAATTCTTACCTCTTGCTTTTCTTTAATCAAGCATGGTTCGAGAATAAAGGCCGCGAAACACCAGTAAGCGACACACCTTATGGATTTGGTGCAGGTATTACTTTCGACACCAAACTCGGAATATTTTCTTTCACTTATGCACTCGGAAGTCAACAGGATAGTCCCATCGAATTTAGAGCAGCAAAAATCCACTTTGGATTAGTGAATTATTTTTAATCGTATGCAGCTTTGCATCTTGAATAAATTTTGCTTACCGCAGCCTTTGCGTCCCGATAGCTATCGGGATTGCGCCTTTGCGAGAAAATTTTGCTGAGAGCAACGCAGCAGCTTTTTGACGCTAAGTTTTCTCGCTAAGGCGCGAAGGCGCAAAGTTCACGAAGTGCTTTGGCAACTATCCTAAGGATTATTAATCGTTGATTAACGTATACCGAATGGCTTGATTGAAATTAGTTCCTGTAATTTGAATTAAATAAATTCCTGTAGATTGATTTGTTATGTCGATGATGGTATCGGAAGTGATGTTATTTTTCGAACAAACCAATCTTCCCATATTGTCATACACATTGATTAAAACATTATTTCCGCTAAGTCCGCTGAGTTGAAATTTTCCACTCGACGGATTTGGATACAATGAAATAATTGAGTGATTCGAATTTTCATTTAGGGATGTAGTTCCGCATACAAAGGAATCAACTTGTGCAACGGGAATGATATTCAATCCCAAACTCATCGAACTAAAAACAATACTTGCTGTATCGGCTAAGAAATTATCAGTATAGGCAAGTATATTCGTAAGTTGCGTTATTCCATTTTCAAAACATACTGTATTTGGAATACTATTTTTTTGAATAGCAAAAATTTGATTCTTGTTCCCGCTAAATTGATCACCAAATCCACCAAGTAAAATCTTACCTTGAGAGTCAATCGCCGAACTTTTTATAAATGTATTTGATACGCGATCGCCAAGGGTCACTGCATTGTTGATGTTCCCAGTAGCAATATCTACTTCTAAAGAAAGTCCTTGCGCATAGGTTTGGAACAAAGTATCAATATCGGTTTGCCCTGTCATAATAAAATTACCGAAAGCTCCAGCATGAATTCCTGTGGCTCTATCATTCTCAACACCACCTGCAGAACCACCAATCAGGTAAGCCCCTGTATAATCACTCACAACTAACAAGGCATCTGAATTAGATATAGCATCAACCGTGGTTTCACCAACAAAGGCATAATTTTGTAAATTTAAATTTTCTGTGGCTTTATAAAATATATCAAGTGAGGGAGAGTCATATGAATTCGACCATGTGAGAACACCTAAGGAATCTGTTTTCACGGCCCATCCATTTTGTCCTGCGAAAATATCGAAAGTAGCACCTGAAAATAAAAATCCGCCATCTGAAGTAGCGATCACATCTAGAAAATAATTACTAGATTCCTTTTCAAATGAACGACTCCATAAAATTACACCATTGCTGTCTAACATCATTCCATAACCACAAGTGAATGCATTTTGACAAAGAGTAGTAGCTCCCGCAATTATTATTTTTCCATCGCTTAATACGGCTAATTGTTTGACAACATCATTTCCATTTGCAGAGAATTTTTGCGTCCATAAAATATTTCCAATACTATCTGATCGTGTAATTAACACCTCCGTTGTGGCTAGTGAAGTATTCGAATTTGTAGAAGCCATTACAAATCCTCCCGTAGGAAAAAGATCGATCGATTCACCTACTTCATCACTCCCTCCATTAAATTGCTTCGACCAAACTAGATTTCCGTTTTGATCACATCTCATTAGTAAAATGTCATGATTTCCTAAAGTGTCAGTGGTGATAGAGCCGACGCCAATAAATCCATTTCCAGGCAAAGGAGCTATATCATTTAATTCTTCGCCTAATGAAGAAGCAATTGGATAGGTTTGCGACCAAGAATTTTGGCTGTGTACAGAGCTGCTTGATACTACTAACGTGATTATCAAGGGAAGAAGAAAGTTCTTTTTCATGTGGTTCTTGTTTGGTTTCGCTAAATTAAACATAATCAGATGATTATTTATTCGCCATGCCTCAATTCCTTATCTTTGCCCCCCATGTTGCATAAATCAGGTTTCGTAAATATTATTGGCAAGCCCAATGTAGGTAAAAGTACATTGCTTAACGCATTGATGGGTCAAGACTTATCTGTTGTTACGCCCAAAGCGCAAACCACACGTCACCGAATTAAGGCCATTTTGAATGGAGACGATTATCAAATCGTTTTCTCGGATACGCCCGGAATTATGAAGCCTGCCTATAAGTTGCACGAAAGGATGTTGCATGCGGTGGATGAGACGTTGACCGATGCTGATTTGGTACTTTATGTAACCGAATTGAAAGATCGTACCATTTCAGAAGATCTGTTGTTTAAGCTTCAAGGTTTACTGGTTCCTTTGTATGTTTTAATAAATAAAGTCGATACAGGTAACCAAGAAGAAGTGATGGAAGCCGTTGAACATTGGAAAAAAGTGTTGAATCCTGCCATCGTTCTTCCCATTTCAGCATTGCATAAATTTCAAGTGGAATTACTACAGGAAAAAATTGTGAGTGTTTTGCCAGAAGGTCCGGCCTATTTTGATAAGGACGAAGAGATCAGCGATCGTAATGTGCGATTTTTTGTTACTGAAATTATTCGCGGAAGAATATTACAACAGTTCCAAAAAGAAATTCCATACTCGGTCGAAGTATTTGTAGAAGAATATAAAGAGACTCCAGAAATTGATCGCATTCGTGTCATCATTTATTGCGCGCGCGAATCACAAAAAGGTATTTTATTAGGGAAGGGTGGGGCAGCCATGAAAAAATTGGGAACCGACTCTAGAAAGTTAATTGAAGAATTCATCAGTAAAAAAGTATACATCGAATTCACCGTGAAAGTAGCGGATGATTGGCGCGACAACGATAAAATGTTGAAGCGATTCGGGTACGAATAAAGTTTAAAAATAAAGTATAGCCATGGCTAATATTGTTGCCATTGTGGGGCGCCCCAATGTAGGAAAATCAACGCTATTTAACCGTTTGACGGAGTCGCGTAAAGCCATTGTGGATGAGAGTTCAGGTGTTACACGTGATCGTCATTATGGAAAAGCGGAGTGGATCGGTCGCACGTATTCGGTGATCGATACGGGAGGTTATATTATCGGATCAGAAGATATTTTCGAGAAGGAAATTCGGAAGCAAGTTCAATTAGCTATTGACGAAGCAAATATTATTTTATTTGTGGTTGACGTTGCGGTTGGACTTACCGACATGGATAAAGAGGTTGGAAACTTATTACGTAAATCGAAGAAAAAAATATTTTTAGTTGCCAATAAAGTAGATTCATCCGCACGTATTCATGATGTTCATGAATTTCATGCCTTGGGATTGGGTGAACCTTTCGGACTTTCGGCCATGAGTGGTGGTGGTACTGGTGAGCTTTTAGATGAGATGGTCGCTGCCTTTTATCCTGAAGATTTAGAAGAGCCGGAGTTGCCACGTATTGCCATCATTGGACAGCCTAACGTTGGTAAATCATCTTTGTTAAATTCTTTAATTGGAGAAGAACGAAGTATTGTAACTGATATTTCTGGAACCACACGCGATACCATCTATAAACGTTTTAACAGTTTTGGATTTGATTTTTTATTGATTGATACTGCTGGATTACGAAGAAAGAAAAATGTGCGTGAAGACATTGAGTTTTATTCAGTGATGCGTTCCGTACGCGCCATTGAAGAATCCGATGTCTGTTTGTTTATGATTGATGCAACGCAAGGAATTACGGCACAGGATTTAAATATTTTTTCACTCTGCGAAAGAAATAGAAAAGGTGTAGTGATACTTGTGAATAAATGGGATTTGGTGGAGAAGGAAACATTAACGACAAAGAAAGTAGAGGAAGCGATCCGTGCACGCATTTCTCCATTTACGGACGTTCCCATAGTGTTCACTTCTGCAACAACAAAGCAAAGATTACACAAAGCATTGGAAATTGCTTTGGAAGTTTATAAAAATAAAACGGCAAAAATTTCGACTTCTAAATTGAATAAGATTATGTTGCCTTTTGTGGATCATTATCCACCTCCAGCAGTAAAAGGAAAAAGTATTAGTATAAAATACATCACGCAGCTTCCAGGAATTTCGCCAACGTTTGCATTCTTTTCTAATTTGCCTCAATACATTGGCACTTCATACAAACGTTACATCGAAAACAAAATGCGTGAAAATTTCCCGTTGAGTGGTGTTCCCATTGTCATCTATTTTAGAAACAAAGAGAAAAGTAAAGAGTCGTAATTATTGAATCGATTTTTTATTGAATAGGAAGTAGCCAATGTGAAAAACTACGGATAATTGTTTTTCTCTTTCTTCGATATAATTCAATGCAAGACTGATAGGGCCTAATGGACTTTGATACACAGCATTGACTGTTCCGATGAGATATCTTTTATTGAAAGCATCGCCATACATAGCTTTGTATTTGGAGTTTTGCAAAACTTCTTGGAACGGTTGATAGAAATATCCTTCTAGTCGCACATCAAAATCATTGGTCACATTAAATATATTTCTCAATCCGACTCCTATATAATTGTTAGCACGATAGGATTCTAAAAATAAAGTTTGCATTTCGGGTATGGGTTGAAATGCGGGCATTTGCGATTTTGTACTTATGTAGTTGGAGAGAAAGGGCATTCCGCTAAAATTCATTTCCATATAAATTCCTGCAGTATACCACCTCACAGTTTTAAAATAATTTTCATATTTCATTAAAAGTTGAAACCATTGGTGGTTATCTTTAATGGTGTCAGCTAAAATTTTCGTGTTACCAGGCCGTGTATATTCCTCAGCTGATGTATAACGAGCTCTGAATTCAAAAAAGGTTCCTTCGTCAGCATAAAATTTTTTGTTCAAGGAATTTCTTTCAAATAATAAGTAAGCACTTAAACCCTCTAGCGAGGTCTGATCAGCAGTGTCATTCTCACTAAATTGTCGGTTGAGGTAATATCGATCGTTGTTTCGATATAAATTAAATCCACCAATTACTTTTCCTTTGTTTTTTACGGGTATTCCTAAGTTTAAGCTATAGTTTCTTTCATATTGAACCAAGAAGGATGGTTTGACATCAGCAAAGAAAGCAGTACTGCTCTTGTAATAATCAAATTGACTCACCGTTACCGAAGGTTCTAAGTAGAAAGGAAAGCTCCCTGGAACATAGAATCGCATATCGAAATGTGCAGAATTATATAATTTTCCAAAGTAGAAGTTACCAAGCATTTTTACACTCTGCAAGCCCCAGAAAGTTCTTTGAGCACTTACATAACCAGTATTGATAGGTTTAGATGAAACTAATCCTCCAAAATCTAATTTAATTCCTCGGCTTTTTCTTACGTCTAGGTGCAAATCATAATTACCACTCGCCGGATTAAATATTAGACGAGGAAATAAATAACTTATATTTTCATCCGCAACTAATTGAAACCAGTTTTTACGAAGCTGATTGATGCTTAAACATTCATTCTTTGGGTTTAATACTGTGCGGATATAATTACTTTGATCTTGCGTTACCCCTTCTACGTAAATATTGTCAATGCTAATTTGAAACATCGTATTCTGAAAATAATTTCTACGCACATTTAAGCTGTCTACATCTAGTGTACGAGAAATGGAAGCTTTGATTTTTGGAATCATTCGTTTGGTCGCGGCATAACCGCTATCAATTGCCAGTCGAACACTATTGAATTCAAACGTACCTATATCACTTAATTGTGGCTCTATTAAAAGATCAATTTCTCGAGGTAAGGTGTACGCAGTATGTTGGGCAATCATTGTTTTTAATTGACTTAAAAAATTTCCTTCGGATGGAAATTCTGGAAGTCCGGCAACGCTCACCCCTAAAATAATATCCGGTTGAAAATCTTTAAGCATGATGTCAGTCGGAAAATTATTATAAATACCGCCATCGTAAAGAATATTTTTTCCTTGAAGAATTGGAGAAAAATAAAATGGAAATGCCATACTTGCTCTTACAGCAAGTGCTAAGTCACCATCTCTAAAAGTAACGGCTTTTTTTGCAGTGATGTCTGCCGCAACACAACGAAATGGAATCAACAAACTGTCGAAATCATAATGAGCTAAGGCTGCTGGTGCAGCCATGGTTTCCATCAAACTAAAATCAATTCCAGCTGGATTAACAATATTACTGGGTAGTTGTGTTTTGAGTACGGAGTCAATCATTAACTTGATGGAAGCCCAAGAAGCATCGTTAGGATTCTTCAAAAAATAATATGTGTTTTCTTCATCATACATTCCGTCTGCCCATTTGATGAAATCACTGCTTATCAATACTCGTTCAATTTGCTGTGGAGTCATTCCAATAGCATACATACTCCCGATCAATGCGCCTGCAGAGGTGCCCGTGATATAATCGATGGGAATCTTTTCCTCTTCTAATGCTTTCAATACGCCTAAATGCGCCATGCCTCGAACGCCACCACCACTAAAAACTAAGCCTACTTTTTGTGCATGCGTAGGACTTAGCACCAAGCTGAAATACATCATTAAAAAGATGAATAATGGTGAAGTATGCTTTTTGATCACAACACAAAAATACATGAAACGAATGTTTGTATAATATTTCAAGAGAAAATGAGTGATTTAAAGTACGAAGGAGCATTTATAAGCCTTGTGCCGTACCAGCTAAAATAAGTTCCATCCACAAAAATAATCTTGTTCTTGTCGATGAATTGGGATAAATATTCCTTGTCTTCCTCTTTAAAAGGGTAAGGTTCAGAGGATAGAAAAATATAGTCGACATCTAGATTCTTCAGTGAAGCTGGAGAAACTTCCGGGTATCTCATTTCTTTA
Source organism: uncultured Bacteroidota bacterium (assembly GCA_903922455.1). Taxonomy (GTDB): domain Bacteria; phylum Bacteroidota; class Bacteroidia; order AKYH767-A; family OLB10; genus JAJTFW01. The sequence goes on from CAIXTT010000306.1 coordinate 8,894, forward strand.
GATTCATTTTGAAGCCTGCAAGCCTCCATCATCGAATGAATAAATGTATGGTGTCCTGCAGTGAGCCAAGGATTCTTCCAGATATAATAAACCGCTTTTTTACCTGAAAGTGAAGACTCATTCGATAATGCTTCAAAGTTTTGTCTGATTTCAGACATGAAATATTGGGCAGAAGTGGTTCTGTCGCAAAGTCTACCTATTTCACCAATCATATATAAAGCTTCTGAAATGGTATTCACATCACTAATCCAAACGGGAAATTCCTTTTGTAATTCGAGAATAGCTTCTGCTACGTTTTCTTCTTTGTTCGCAATGATTAAATCTGGTTGTAGTTCACGAATTGCATCAAGATGAATATTTTTTGTTCCTCCAACTATCTTTTTTTCTTGAAGCCACAAAGCGGGATGAATGCAGAACTTAGTGATGCCAACTACTTCTTTGTCTAAATTTAAATCAAAAAGCAATTCAGTTTGCGACGGAACAAGCGAAACAATGCGCTGTGCTGGTTTTCTTAATTGAATGAGATTACCAAGCATATCATTCGATTGAATAGCGTTGTCGTCGATCAATGTTGGATGTATGAATGGGTCTGCAAAGAAGAGTAATTATAGAAGGATACAAAAATTACTTCACCATCAATTCTGCAATATCCGAACGCGTGATGATGTAGTTAATGTCGCGTTTGAAATCTTTTGCTAAAATGGCTTCATAATCTCCGCAAACCATTTTAGAAATCGTCTCAATAGGAGTAGTGATATCAACAAATGGTAGTGCTGCACTCATGATTTCTTCGATGCGCACATCTTTTTTATCAGGTGATTGTAAAAGCAAGTTCATCACTTTATTTTCAAAAATGGATCCTACAATTCTTCCATCTGAAGTAACTGGTAATTGGCTAAAATGATTTTCCATCATCAATTTTAAAGCATTACTTACGGTTTCATTTTTATCGATGGTAGTCATCTCTACATTTTTTCTTGAAGAGACAATATCCTGTGCCGTCATTCCGGTTTTGTCAAGGTAACCCATCTTGCGCATCCATTCGTCGTTAAACATTTTTCCAATATAGCGTGAGCCATGATCATGAAAAATTACAACTACTACGTCGTCTTCTTTTAATTGATCTTTCATTTGGATGATTCCTGCTACGGCTGATCCAGCTGAATTCCCCACCCAAATGCCTTCTTTTCTGCAAATTTCACGCGTGTAGATCGCTGCATCTTTATCCGTAACTTTTTCGAAGTGATCAATAATTTTGAAATCGTAGTTTTCGGGAATAAAATCTTCTCCGATTCCTTCCGTTACATACGGATAAATTTCAGAGTTTTCAATGACACCCGTTTCGTGGTATTTTTTTAATGCAGAACCATAGGTATCAATAGCCCAAATTTTAATGTTTGGATTTTTTTCTTTTAAATACTTTCCTGTTCCCGTCACCGTTCCACCAGTACCAGCACCTACAACAAGATGCGTGATTTTACCATCCGTCTGCTCCCAAATTTCTGGACCCGTTTGCTCATAATGCGCTTTGCGATTGGAAAGATTATCGTATTGATTCGTGTGATAGGAGTTAGGTACTTCATTTTTTAATCGAGCCGCAACGGAATAATAGGAACGAGGATCTTCAGGTTCAACATTCGTTGGACAAACAATTACCTCTGCACCGAAAGCTTTCAGTGCGTCAACTTTTTCTTTTGATTGCTTATCAGTAGTCGTAAAAATACATTTGTACCCTTTGATGATTCCAGCGATGGCTAATCCCATTCCCGTATTTCCACTGGTGCCTTCAATGATGGTTCCACCTGGTTTTAGTAAACCCGCAGCTTCTGCGTCTTCAATCATTTTCAAAGCCATGCGATCTTTGATGGAGTTGCCGGGATTGAATGTTTCCACTTTAGCTAATACGGTAGCCTTTACTTCAGAAGTAACATTGTTTAAACGAACCAAAGGAGTATTGCCTATGGTATCAAGGATGGTATTACAGATTTTCATTTTGGAATTTTGCATCTATTTATTTTCGACTGCGAAGGTAGTGATACTGGGTGAATCCTCTCGTAAAAACTGGAATTATCGGTTTATAATGAAGCCGAATTATGAATGTAATCGGTTAAATGGCCTGTATTTCAATAAGAACGAATGGATTTTAAATTGAAGAGTTCATTTTTACCATTTCAATAGCTTGAATTGCTTTGGTAAATCGTTCATTTTCATTTCCAAAAATAAGCTTAAATGGTTCCTTTTTTTGAATAAGTGCTCGGTAGTAAATTGAAAATAGTTCTTTTCTTTCTGTTGGATGTTCTCTCATTGGATCATCAACCCAAGGTAAATCAATATCGGTTAAGAGTAAAAGGTCGTATAAATTTTCTCTTTCTGCTTTTAGTATCCATTCATTACAGTGATGGTATTTATATTCACTCCAAACTTTAATCACTAAGAGTGTGGTGTCGCAAATAACTAAAGGCTGATTGGAATTTCGATATTTTAATTCTTCTTCGAATTGAATTTCAGCAATTTTATTTAAGTCTACTTCGTGATAAGGTCTGCCTAATTGATTTAAATATTCACGCGCCATTTCTTGAACAAAATCCACTTGATAGTGCCTAGAAAGCGCTTGGGCTAATGTGGATTTTCCAGTACTCTCCGGGCCTACTATCCCGATAACGAATTGTTTTTTATTAGGTAATTTCTGCATTTGAAATTTTCAATTCAGTTTTCCAAGAATTCCATCCCATCAAAGCTAAAATACCATAGATGCTAAATAAAACAACATATAAATACATTTCATTATTAAAGTAAATGCCTACGTAAATTACATTGACGAACATCCAGAGAATCCATGTTTCTATTTTTTTTCGAGCAATAAAATACTGTGCAAGAAATGCGCAGGATGTTGCAAAGCTATCGAGAAAAGGTAATTTCGCATCCGTAAATTCTGCAAGTGTTGTCCCAAGTAGTCGTGTTGTTATGGCGATGAAGAGAATAGTAAAAAATATTTCTTTACTATTTAATCTGCCGATCACCAGCAGCCGTTGCGTTTCACTTACTGGCGTGTTCCAAGTATACCAGCCATAAAGTAAAAGAATAATGTAAACTATTTGTTGTAAGCTGTCGGCGTACAAGCCTTGCATGAAAAAAAGATAGAGTGAAACAGAAACGTTTATAAGCCCAATGGGGAAGCACCATTTATTTTTTTTCATCGTTAACCAAACACCAAGAATTCCCGATGCAAAACCAATTATTTCTAAAAATTTTAACATGATAGTGTGATGGAATTTTTGTTGCCGATTTAGACCTTCTGCAAAAATAGTTTTGTTTGATGAATAGATGTAGTTTGAACTCTAAAGAGTAATGGAGTGGCTATTTTGCTTTTGTCTTATTTGAATAAGATGAAAATTCATTCAAATAAATTTATTGTAAATCAATGCGTTATATAATTGTACTATTCTAAGAATTGTATTTTGCCATTTTTGATTGCTTTACATGGAAATGAAAGTTAAATTTGTTTCCGCAATATAGATTTCTAATGGCTCCAAATGAATCTTTTAGTAGGATAATTGAATCCCTTCAGGTGAAATATTATCGTTCAGCTTTGAGAGAGGTGATGAGGCCATCTGAATTAAATGGATCCATTGAGCCAAGAAATATTCTAGTGCAGGTAAAATCAGGTACGTTTTACGGTGAGCGTGATTTTACTCCTATAAAGCCAGGTGATTTTTATTTTATGCCCGTGGGTTCTCCCATTTTCTTTCGGCATGGAAAAAGTGCAAAGTATCCCATCTTTGAAATAGGGGGATTTAGTTCCCCCGAACATCGTGAGCAATTTATTAGAGGTAGGCTACTATCTGAAGGGTACGATGAATCCAAAGATATTTTTTCTATTGTTGGTTTTGACGTACATATTTATGGTGCTATTCCATTCTTCTCTATCCTTGAACTTCCTTGTATCGTAATTCCGCAGACTAAAAAATTAAATTTTTTAATGGAATCTTTAATTGATGAAGAAGAGCATATACGATTGGGAAAAGATCGTCTTCAAAGAAATTTCACTGAAGAAATTGTAGTACAAATATGTCGTTTCTTAGAAAGTAATCCAGTATACCGAAATAATTTTGAGAAGATTAGTTTTTTACTGGATAAAAGACTGGTAAATATTATTCAATACATTCAAACTAATTTGGGAGGAGACCTTTCCAATCAAAAAATTGCTGCATTAGCGTATGTTTCGAAGGATTATGTAGGGCAGTTTTTCAAAACCATGACCAATACCAATCTTCAAGACTACATCGAGAATCAACGATTAGAGCGAGCTCATTATTTGCTTCGAACTACCAAAGATAATGTTCAGGAAATTGCACATGGAATTGGATTTAAAGATCCCGCTTATTTTAGTCGAAGGTTTAAAATGAAGTATTTTAAAAACGCTAATCAAATTAGAAAAGAGGATAGTATTGCAATTTAAATAAATGAATACTTCTTGGTTGGTCATTTACGATTAATATCAAGTACTTCATAGGTAGCGCCGAACCAGTACCGTTTACGGATACAAAATTTTAATAAATAGTAAAAACATCATGTTAATTGGTATACTAAATTCATGTTAACCAATTAATGGCCTATCGTTTAATTCGTTGGTCGTGACCAAAGCAGTATTTTTCGATTTTATGATCTCTTGATTTTTATTTTGAGTAATATCGCATATAATCTATATCAATGATGAAAAAGATATTATTGTCAGGAATAGTCTTGTGCTTCAGCCAATGGGCAGTAGCTCAAAAAACCGATTCCCAATTTCTTCAGCCAACAGAAAATTTGATCGTTGAAGCTTTATCGCCAATTCCAACCAGCTTAGTGAAGGAATTGAATATGTATACCAATGTACGTTCAGCGGGATTTTCAGAGTGGCATCCTAAGAAAAAGGAGATGCTCATGAGTACTCGTTTTGGGAATACCAATCAGTTGCATTATTTAAAAATGCCGATGGGTGCTCGAACACAAATTACTTTTTTTGATGAACCCGTTGGTGGTGGAACCTTCGAGCCAAATGAAGGAAATTATTTTATTTTTTCGCGCGATGCAGGAGGAAATGAATTTGGGCAGTTGTATCGCTATGATTTGGCGGATGGTAAAATCACATTGCTTTCTGATGGTGGTCGATCTCAAAATGGAGGAATGCGTTGGAGTACAAAGGGCGATAAACTATTGTATGGTTCTACACGAAGAAATGGTGCTGATCGTGATGTTTATTTGATGGATCCATTGCAGCCGCAAAAAGATAAATTAGTACTTGAACTTGTTGGTGGCGGTTGGGGAGTGAATGATTGGTCGCCCGATGACAAAAGTTTTATTTTAGGCGAATATGTTTCTGTAAATGAAAGTAAATTGTGGTTGGTCGATATTGCTACAGGAAGTAAAACCAAAATTTCTCCTGAGTCTATAGAGCCTTTAGTTTTTGGTGGGGCCGTTTTTAGTAAAGATGGTAAATCCATCTACATAAGCACCGACCTTGATAATGAGTTTAATTATTTAGCGAAGATGGATTTGAGTACAAAAAAAATTACGCCCATCACTAAATCAATTCCATGGAATGTTGCTGACTATGATTTGTCGCCGGACGGAACTAAAATGATTTTTTCTACCAATGAAGCTGGACTTTCTAAAGTATATATGTTGAATACGCTCAACAATCAGTATGAGGCCATCAAGGAGATTCCTCAAGGGGCTGTAGGTGGATTTGAATGGCATAAAAGCGGTGATGACATTGCTTATAATTATTCAACGGCAGCATCATCAAGCGATATTTATGTCTTCAATATTAAAACTAGGAAAACTGAACGCTGGACCGAAAGTGAGTTGGGCGGATTGGTAGCTTCGCAATTGAATGATGCCAAGTTGATCAAATGGAAAAGTTTTGATGGTACAGAAATTTCTGGATTTCATTACAAACCTGCTGCGAAATTCACAGGTAAACGTCCCGTTATTATTGTAATGCACGGAGGACCTGAAGGACAATCTACTCCTGGATTTCAAGGGCGAAATAATTATTATCTGAATGAACTAGGAGTCGCATTAATTTACCCTAATGTGCGAGGAAGTACTGGATATGGTAAAAGTTTTGTGAAGATGGACAATGGTTATCTAAGAGAGAATTCAGTAAAGGATATTGGTGCACTCTTAGATTGGATCGAACTACAACCCGACTTGGATGCTTCTCGTGTGATGACTATGGGTGGAAGTTATGGTGGCTATATGGCCCTAGCGTGTGCTGTTTATTATAGTGAGCGTTTGAAATGTTCAAACGATATTGTAGGGATTTCAAGTTTCACCACTTTTTTGAAGAATACAGAAAGCTATCGTCGCGATTTGCGTAGAGTGGAATATGGTGATGAACAAGATCCGAAGATGTATGAGTTCCTTGAAAAAATTTCTCCATTAAACAACGTTGGAAAAATTAAAATTCCAATGTTTATTGTGCAGGGCGGAAATGATCCGCGTGTTCCACGTACAGAAGCAGCTCAGATGTCGGCGGCACTAAAAGCGAATGATATTCCAGTATGGTATTTAGAAGCCAAAGACGAAGGTCATGGATTTAGAAAAAAATCAAATTCAGACTTTCAATTCTATTCGACAATTTTATTTGTGAAAAAATATTTGTTGGAAGTAGAATAAAGAAAGTGAAATAAAA
>CAIXTT010000307.1 GCA_903922455.1 uncultured Bacteroidota bacterium
GCAGAAAATTTTTCATTGCTCCAAAATAATTTCCAAGATGCAGATTTCCGGTGCTGCGAATACCACTAACTACAGTTTCCATAAGATTGCGAAGATAAGTGATTCTCAGATTTTAACAGAAATTTCCTTTCTAAAATCCAACCAGCTGAGTATGGCGATCGAAAAAACCAACCAAACAAATCCAATGGCAAATCCACCTAGAACATCGCTTAGGTAATGAACGCACAAATAAATTCTAGAAAAACCCATCCCAAAAATAAAAAGAAGAGCGAGACAAAAAATGAAATACTTTATTCGAGCAGAGGTCAAATACATCAAGAGGAGATAAAACAAAAACCCATAAAAAGCCATTGCCACTGTAGCGTGTCCACTAGGGAAAGAGAAGGAAAACTCCTCGTACCACGCCAACTCGACCGGTCGGGGCAACTGATAATACCATTTACCGGCAAAAGCAGTCAATATGCTTGCTGATAAAGCCGCAAATGAAGAGATCAAAGAATGGTAACGCTTTTTCCATAACATTAATCCTGCAAAAATCAACATGACACTGGCTACCATCGGAAAACTCGCCATTTGTGTGAAGAAATAGACACCTTGCGCAACTTGCTCATTCCTATGCGTAAAAAAATAATTAGCCACTGCCTTATCAATGTTTGATAGTCGAGAAAGTTCAAATAGCTCCTCTGCCATATTTGATAAAATAAAAGCATTTAGTAATATGCCCATCGACAAGAACGTAAGCGGTAATCCTCGAAAATGCTGAGGATCAAAACGCAAAACAAGAAAACGGAAAGTTTTAGGATGTTTCTTTTGCCAACCCAAGGCTCTTTCACTGCTTGTGAATGACAGCAACCGAGCAACCCATCCACTATAACCACGTTTAATAAAGAGACGAACCATGGTGTGAAAATAAAAGAAGAATACTTTGGTATCTTTGCAAAGTGAAATATGTCTCATTCCTTTTACGGAGAATTTGGTGTGTCTGGTTCTTTTTAAGCGGATTCTTGTTTTTTCTTCCTTTATATCCCATCTTTCTCATTTTACTAAGCCGAGAAGATTGGTTTAAGTATGCTTTTCGATTAAAAAAAGTATGGGCCCATTGTATACTTTTCTCTACTGGAATTTTTTATACTATTCGCAATGAAGGAAAGATTGATCCTAATCAAGCTTATATTCTTACTCCCAACCATAGCTCTTATCTCGATATTCTAACTGCGAATATTGCCTTTCCAAATTATTTTCACTTTATGGGTAAAGCAGAGCTAAGAAATGTTCCACTCTTCAATATTTTTTTCAAGAACATGAATATTTCTGTAGATCGAAGTAGTATCAAAGACTCACATAAGGCTTATAAAAGAGCTCGAAAAGATTTACAGAAAGGCATCAGCTTAGCTATTTTCCCGGAGGCTACTATTCCAGATTGCTCTCCTGAATTAGGTCCTTTTAAAAACGGTGCTTTTAAATTAGCTATAGAAATGCAAGTGCCCATTGTTCCTATCACATTCCTCGATAACTGGTGTATTTTCCCAGATCGAAATGGTCAAAAGTTTTTATTGCGTCCTGGACTATCTCGAATCGTAGTACATCCTTCTATTTCAACTATAGGATTAACAGAGAATGATGCGAATGCACTTCGTGATCAAGTTAAAGATTTAATTTTTGGTACTTTGCAGAAAGAAGGAAGATGCCCATTCTCAAAAAATGATGATTGAAAAGTAATTTCAAGAGAAGCGCAAATAATTTATTTATCAAAACATTCATCTAAACAAAAAAACGGCCTAAACAGACCGCCTTTTTGTAAGATTTTTGGGGTTGGCTTACGCTTTCACGCTACAAAACTCATCAAATGAAGCCACTAAATTTTCAGCAATCATCTCTGCTGAATGCCCTTCAATATGGTGACGTTCAATCATATGCACCAATTTACCATCTTTAAACAAAGCAATGCAAGGAGACGACGGTGGAAATGGAGCGAAGTACTTACGAACCTGCGCAGCAGCGTCTACATCTTGACCTGCGAAAACACAGAATAAATGATCGGGTTTTACCTCTGCATTCGCTAATGACAATCGTACTCCTGGACGTGCTGCTCCTGCTGCACAACCGCATACAGAGTTCATCACAACAAGAGAAACTCCCTTTGAATTAGGAAGTAATTTATCTACTGACTGAGCATCTTTCAATTCAACGAATCCAATGCTAGTGAGTTCATTGCGCATAGGAGCGCATAATTGTTCTGGATAAGGCATAATTCTATTATTTTTTAAATCTGCCACAAAGGTACGAAGGTCGAGGCGATTCACATAACCCATTGTAAGTTTCCATCTAAAATTCATCACATGGGGCGTAACCTTTGGGGTATCATTGTGGAGTAATCATTCACAACAAAATGAAAAAAGAAAACAAATCAACAAATGACATGCAGGATGCCTTTCCAGTAATACGCATAGGATATGACATGCGATTATTGGATTCTAATTTAACGGCGCTCCCTCTACTCAGCGAGTGGAAAGTTCGAAAAGGAAGTAAAATTCCCGACAATGTGCTCAATGCATACCCCGAGATTACCCAATCTCTTCAAGATACAAATCCGAGCGGGTGCAAGGTGGCTTTCAGCGGATTAAATATCTGGTTTGATATGGTCCCCTTCCCAGAAGCAGGATATATTGGCCTCTACGGCTACCATGTAGAAAGCGTGGTGCCGGAAGTGGTTCAACAAAAGCTTCGGATGGCAGGTTAACCCAGTTTAGGCAATAGTAAAATCTATTGCCTAATTGATGGAGAAATCGTTAAATAAAAGATTATTCATCAGGGCGAATATCTGTTAGGCTGTTGGTTGGTTTGGATGGAGCAGTTGGCCTAGGGCCGACTGCTCTTATTTTATGGTTTTCCCTAAGAACACGAACTTTTAATACTGCTTTTGTAAGATTTGCAAGACATGTTGCAAGATGGATGTAAGAGAATTGAAATATTAGATCAACCACAGGACCTCGTTTTCGTTTTAATCCATATCAGAGCCTTCCAATCGCGATGCTTCGGGACACAAAAAAAACAAGTATAAAGCAGACAAATTAAACTATGAGCAGTACGACAATGACACACGAAAGAGGTTCGCAGAAAACGAAGAGTGGGAAGGCAAAGTACACAACAGCCATGCTGATTGATGATAATTCCTTAGACAATTTCATCAATAAAAAGCTCATCGAGACGAATGAATTCGCGGAGAACGTAATTACTTTTCAAGAATCCACTGAGGCGATGGAATTTTTAAAATCGACTTCCAAAGACAAATGGCCTGATGTTATCTTTTTAGATATTATGATGCCACAAATGGATGGATTTCAGTTTTTAGAAGCCTTTGAAAAATTACCTGAAGATCAACGAATGCAAATGAAGGTAGTAATGCTATCTACCTCTGAAAGTTTTAAGGATTTGAATCGTGCAAACAAAAATCCGTACGTGCGTAAATTCTTAAACAAGCCTTTAACGTTGCAAGTGCTTCAAGCGATCAACGTTTAATTATCGCTTCGACTTAAAATAAGATTTCAATATTTCCGAACATTCGGATTCGAGTACTCCTCCTTGCACTTCGGTGGTTGGGTGGAGTATTTTTTTTGCAGATGAAATTTGTAAAAAGCC
>CAIXTT010000308.1 GCA_903922455.1 uncultured Bacteroidota bacterium
CACTTTTTTGATGTCGCATTTTTATTTCAATTTACTTATTTCCGAATCATTATTAAGAAGTATTGCTGTGTTAGTCATTTCTTGTCCCTGTGCCATGGGATTAGCTACCCCTACTGCCGTAGCAGTTGGGATTGGACGATCGGCTCGTAAAGGTGTACTCGTAAAAGGAGGAGATACTTTAGAAAAACTGAGTGGAATAAAATACATTGTTTTTGATAAGACGGGAACATTAACACAAGGCAAAGTCACAGTAAAAGAAATTACTTACATTGATAAAGACATTGAAAAAGTAAATTTTTTGATCAGCATATTAGAAAAATATTCTAATCATCCCTTTGCAAAAGTATTGGCTGAAAAATTCTCGGATGCAAAATATTTACCAATACAATTCGCTGAAATAAATGAAATTGCAGGACGCGGTGTTAGCGCTAAAGACAAAGAAGGGAATCACTACAAAATTGGATCACAAAAATTTGTTGAAGCAATTTCTGACCATCAAGGCCATCAAGTATATGTAGCCATCAATGAACAAGTAGTTGCTACTATTGATTTTGAAGATCCGGTTCGAGACGATGCTTTGTCGATGATTTCTTATTTTAAAGAACGAGGAATTAAAACGATTTTATTAAGTGGGGATCGTCCTGAAGTTTGCAAGTCGATTGGTAATTATTTAGGGATCGATGAGATTTATCCGTCTCAACTTCCACACATGAAAGTGGATGTAATTGAGAAATTCCAGAAACTAGGTAAGACTGCTATGGTGGGTGATGGAATAAACGATGCACCAGCTTTAGCGATTGCAGCAGTGGGAATAGCAGTGAATTCAGGGACGCAAATAGCCATTCAAACTGCCGACATTATCTTATTAAGCAAAAATGAATTGGATGGTTTAGCGGTCGCGTATACCATTTCAAAAGAAACATTAAAAACAATCAAGCAAAATTTATTTTGGGCATTGGCTTATAACGTGGTGGCTATACCCTTAGCTGCTTTTGGATTCCTAAATCCAATGTTAGCATCTTTATCAATGGCTTTTTCAGATGTGATTGTCATTGGGAATTCGCTGCGTATTCATTTTAAAAAACTACCTGAGCTAAAGTAATTTTGCGAATGAATAAATTAGCCAACCTTTCCGTAACTCGTGGATTTCAAATTTTCCAATTGTTTCGTTTCTCGGCATTACTCCTAGCTGGGGTCTTGCTTTCTAAAAGCAAGGTTTCGATTCAAGAAATTGGCATTTACGAAGGATTAATTTTCATCAGTGGAGCGGTAAGCTTTTTCTGGGTAAACGGAATATTAAATGGATTGTTAAGTCAATACAAAAAAGAAGAGAAAAACAAAAATGTTTATTTCTTTAATACTGGATTGCTTTTAGTGTTTATGAGTATTTTATTGATTCTTTTCATGATGGTTTTTAGTCAAACAGTTCAACAATTTCTTCCAAGCACTACTCCTAAAATTTATGGCTTGATGTTGATTTATATTTTTTTAAATAATCCAACTTTTCTCATTGAGCATATCTTCTTGCTCAATGAAAATACCAAAGGATTATTGCAATATGGCGCGCTTCATACACTTGCTTATGTAGCGGCAGTTATTTTCCCTGTTTGGATGGACTGGGAATTAGAGTTTGTTTTTTACGGACTTATCCTGTTGTCACTTGTAAAAAACTTTTATTTATGGGTTTTGATTTATAAGGAAAACGTATTTCAAATCAATACGAAAGTAATAGTAGATTTATTGACTTTTTCGACGCCACTTATTTTTAGTTTTGGGTTGGCGGGATCAGCAGAATATATTGATGGATTATTGGTAAGTTCACATTTTGGAAGCGATCAATTTGCCATTTTCAGATACGGTGCGCGTGAATTACCGTTAGCGGTTTTGTTGTCTAGTTCATTAAGTGCTTCCTTCATTCCACGATTAAATCAAAATAATTTACATCCTGAATTATCAAACTTGAAAAAGGAATCTTTGAATTTGATGAATTTACTTTTCCCGATTACGATCTTACTTGTTTATTTAAGTACATGGATCTATCCAATTATTTTTAGAGCAGAATTCATTTCAAGTGCACCCATTTTTAACACCTATTTACTACTCCTAGTAAGCAGAGTACTTTTTCCTCAAACGTTAGTGTTGGCTGCTGGAAAAACAAAAGTGATCTTGCAACTAGCCATTTTTGAATTAATCATCAACTTTACATGCAGCTATTTTTTAATGTTGGAGTACGGCATTATAGGTATAGCAATAGGAACACTTATCGCATTTTATGCAGAAAAATTATTACTCATTTTCTATGTAAAAAGGAATTTAAAAATAAATTTAACTGAATATGTGCCACTAAGTCGATGGTTAATGTATTCGCTTGTACTTTACCTCGTTTATTTTTTAACTGGTAATTGTTAGTAGTCGAATACAAAATTCTAAATATCAACGCTTTCCACTCTGTATCAATAAATTTTCAAACATAAAAGATGAAGAAAATGCAATCTTAAATTTTTTTAATATAAAATCTATTACTTTTGTGGGTACTTCGTAAAGTTTAAAACTTTTATGTTCTTAAAGGATTCAAAGTACCTAACTTTGCAAAACACAAAAATTAACTGTTAAACCAATAAACTAAATTAAATGATGAAAAAATTACTAATTTGTGGTCTTGCCCTTACTTTCAGTATGGCTGCAATGGCTCAAGCCCCTAACCAGGGTAAAACTGTCAAAGGACTAACTCTTCAACAAAAGGGTCATGTTGTAAATGGCGAAACAAAAACTACACCTTCTACTGCACCTGCTGTTGCTGGTTTACGTAAAGGTTTTAATCCTCCTAGTACACAAGCGGTTAACGTAATTGCAATTGGTCAATCAGCAAATGCTTTCGGATCTGCTTTCGGTGCTAAAACTGCATTGTTTGCTCATCCAACAGTTAATTCTGTGACTATGGTATACCGCTCAGCACCTGCAGTTACTGGAGATATCTCTTCAGGATGCTTACGTTTCGGTTCGTCTACGGACGGAGGTGCAACTTGGGGATCTAACCTAGGACCGCTTTACACTTCAAATGGTGCTAACGCTGCTCCTTTAGCGAATGCTCGTTACCCACAAGCAATTATCTTCAATCCAACAGGAAATACAGTTGCAGCAAATGCTTCTGTTTCTTATTTCGCTCCAACATTAGCTGGTTTTGGTCCTGGTGCAAATTCGGCATGGGGCGGATTAGCACATGGTAGCACAATTATTACAGGTGGTACAGCTACTGCAACTGAAGATTTAGATGCAAACAATGGCTACTTAATTCCTGATGGTGGTGCGTTGAACTTAAATGACAATTCTTTCTGGATATCTAATGGATATTTTGATGTTGTTTCTGGTGACTACGCAGATACTTTATTATTAGCGAAAGGTGTTTGGGCTGCTGGTGATTATTCATTCACTTATCAAAAAATTGCTGCTCCTATAGCTCCAGATCTTGATGGAACTAGAACATTAATTTCAACAAGCATTGCTTGGGGTTCAGGTGGTGTAGGTTATGTTGCCATGTTAGCACATGATGATTACACTACAGTTTTAGATTCTAATGCTGCACCTATCGTTTTTAAGACAAGTGATAATGGTGCCACATGGACAAAAGTTGCATCTCTTGACATGAGCAGCTTTGATGCATTGTTCCAATTTGGTGTTCCTTACACTACTGCATTTGAATTAGATATGACTGTTGATAATAACAATAATGCTCATCTCATTTTTGGAGTAGGTGCTTTAGGTGCAAGTGCATATTCAATGAATACAGGTGCTGGTAGCTGGGGTCTTTTTGACGTTTCAACGTCTAATGGTGGTATTAGTTGGAATGCTCAATTGTTAGCTACACCACAAACTTTCCGTGGTGAATTCGCTGATGCTGGTAACACATTACAAGAAGATAGTCGTCCTCAAATTGCTCGTACTGCTGATGGAACTAAATTGTTCTTCACTTGGTTCGATACTGACACTACTTTATTCTTTACAACTGACAACTTATTCCCAGATGTTCATACTATAGCTTTGAATACGGTTACTGGTTTATGGACTCCAGAAACTAATTTAACTGCGGGTTCTTCTGCTGATGGTATCTGTATCTTCGGTAATGTATCTCCATTCTCTTTAGATGGTGCTACTGCTGGTTGCTACAAAATTCCAGTTTCTATCCTTGCTTTAACTGGTGGTGGTCCCTCTTCACAAAGTGATCATAGTTATCTTGATGGATTGGAAATTTGTGATGCTGCCTTTACTGTAGCTGGAACAACAACTCCAATTGATAATTTTGTAATAACAGGAATAAATGAAAATAATGGACAAGTAAGCTTTGATTTAGGTCAAAACTTCCCAAATCCTTTCAATGGCTCTACACAGTTTAACTTGAATCTTGTTAAATCTTCAGACGTAACTGTTGAAGTTTATAATGTTCTTGGAAAATTAGTGAAGTCTGCTACATATGAAAACCTTCAAGCAGGTGTTAACACAATTGCTATCAATGCAAGTGATCTTTCTGCTGGATTGTATTCATACAGAGTAGTTGTTGGTAGCGAAATGGCTACACGTACAATGATCGTTAAGTAATTATCTTAACTTAGGGTTTAAACCCTAAGTTAAGAATAAAAAAAGCCTAGGGTTTCAACCCTAGGCTTTTTTTATTGTCCCTACTTTTTCAGTTGATCAATTATAGAATTCTATTTTAGATTAAATAAAGAATCTACTCCAGCAGTTCTTTCTACCGTAAATCCTTCTGCATATAAAAATCCCGATTGTCGACCCATTTCAATGGCCCTTCCATATAAAAATTCTAAAAAATCTTTTGAAGAAATAGCCGTTGCAGGTTCTGAAGAAGCAGGATCAAAAAACTGACTTTTAAATGCCATTATCGCTTTCATTTTTATTTCCATAAAATCACTTATATCAACGACAAAATCAGGGTTTATGTATCGATCTTGAATATAATGATATACCCACTTAGGTCGCCATAC
>CAIXTT010000309.1 GCA_903922455.1 uncultured Bacteroidota bacterium
ACATGTCATATTCCGCCCACCTCAACTACATTCAAGATAAACAGTATCAATGGCAATTCTACAGTTAAGCTGCAGGCTTTCACCACTGACTTATTTATCCGCCTACGCACCCTTTAAACCCAATAAATCCGGATAACGCTTGGATCCTCCGTATTACCGCGGCTGCTGGCACGGAGTTAGCCGATCCTTATTCTGCAGGTACCATCAGCCCTCAACGCATCGAGGGGTTTTTTCCCTGCTAAAAGAAGTTTACAACCCATAGGGCCGTCATCCTTCACGCGGCATAGCTGGATCAGGCTTGCGCCCATTGTCCAATATTCCTTACTGCTGCCTCCCGTAGGAGTCTGGTCCGTGTCTCAGTACCAGTGTGGGGGATCATCCTCTCAGACCCCCTACCGATCGTCGCCTTGGTGAGCCATTACCTCACCAACTAGCTAATCGGACGCATGCTCATCTTTAACCACCTGAGTTTTGACTACATTGAGATGCCCCATCGTAGTATTATGCGGTGTTAATCCTCCTTTCGGAGGGCTATTCCCCAGTTAAAGGTAGATTGCATACGCGTTACGCACCCGTGCGCCACTCTCATTCAGATATTGCTACCCGAAATCCCGTTCGACTTGCATGTATTAGGCCTGCCGCTAGCGTTAATCCTGAGCCAGGATCAAACTCTCCATTGTAAATAATTGTTTTAATTCCAACATACGTCAGAATATTTTGTGCTCAGATTTCTACTCATCACGAGACTTAGCTCGTGAAGTGCTTGTTATTTCCTTCCAATCCTTCAAAGAACGTTGATTCAACAAATGACGCATTCGCCATTCTTATTACTTAGTTGATTCAATTAAAATTTAGAACTATTTTCCCGTAATTGGGGGTGCAAAAGTATTAACTCTTTTTCATCCCACCAAATCTTTTCTCAACTTTTTTTAGAACTTTTAAACCGAGGCTTGCAATAACCCGCAAACGGGAGGGCAAAATTACTACGACTTTTGTCTTTGTCAAATATTTCTGAGGTTATTTCTTACATCTACTCATATCTTATTGATTTTGTAGTACATAATGTTCGAATTAAGCCAACATTATTTGCAAATATACCCCTTTTACAACTTTTTCATCCAACCAAGACCCCCACCAAAACGTCGTTTTCTGCCTAAAAAAATATTTTTCTCGATTAATTTTTTAAAATAATCCTATGTGGAGAAGGAATTATATTTTAGTACCCACTTAAAAAATCTACTTTCCATGCCCAATATTCTTGAAGTACGAAATGTTTCTAAAGCTTATGACAAGCATATCGCTTTGGAAAACGTCTCCATTACGATTAATGAAGGGTCCGTTTTTGGACTTCTTGGCCCAAACGGCGCCGGAAAAACTTCCCTCATTCGCATCATAAATCAAATAACCGCTCCAGATTCTGGACAAATTATGTTTGATGGAAAGCCATTGAGCCCTCAACATACCGCTCAAATTGGTTATTTACCCGAAGAAAGAGGCCTTTACAAGAAGATGGAAGTTGGTGAACAGGTACTTTATTTAGCACAATTAAAAGGATTGAGCCGAGCAGATGCTATAATTAAACTAAAATACTGGTTCGAAAAATTTGAAATTAAAGATTGGTGGAAGAAAAAGGTAGAAGAACTATCCAAAGGAATGCAGCAAAAAGTGCAGTTTATTGTCACCGTGGTGCACGAACCTAAGCTTCTTATATTAGATGAGCCCTTTACCGGATTTGATCCCATCAATGCTAACCTTATAAAAGATGAGCTCATCGAATTAAAAAAGAAAGGCACAACGATCGCTCTTTCTACACATAGAATGGAATCGGTTGAAGAACTTTGTACGCATATTGCGCTTATTAACAAGTCGAGAAAACTTTTAGAAGGTCCAGTAAAGGAAGTACGAAAACTTTATAAAAGTAATGTTTATGCTATAGAATATGAAGGTACTAATATCGGGTTGGCTAATAGTATGTGGGGCGACTTCGAACTCATCGAAAATGAACCGTATGGAGATGGGATGAAAGCATTAATAAAAGTGAATGGAAACATCAATACAAATTCCCTCCTACAAGGTCTCATCAATAATGTAACCATTCACAGTTTTAAAGAATTGGTTCCTACCATGAATGATATTTTTATACAAAGTGTTACTAACAACGAAATTCAAACGATCCATGAATAAAATACTTTTAATTCTACAAAGAGAATATATTACAAGAGTTAAGAAGAAGTCTTTTATTTTGATGACGCTTCTGGGTCCCATTCTAATGGCTGGTATTGCCATTGTTCCCATTCTGATTGCTAAATATTCCGATGATAAGATCAATAAAATTATGGTGATTGATCAACGACCAGAAATTTTCACTACGATTTTACCAAGTAGTGAAACGGTTCTATTTATCAACTCAAAAATTTCGTTGGATAGTGCAAAAAAAGCATTTGATCCCGAAAAGTTTTACGGAATTCTTTACTTACAGGATGATATGGTTAAAAATCCGGGAGGCGCAATGCTTTTTACTGAAAAACAAGCGAATCTTTCGGTAACGAATTACATTGAGAATTCACTCGAAAAACAAATTGAACAAGACAAACTGAAATCTGAAGGGATTGATCAAAAAACACTCTCTTCAATTGAAACTAATGTTAACTTAAAAACGCTCAGTTTAAAAGGCGAAGAGAATTCAGCGGAACTAGCTACCATTGTTGGATTCATTTGCGGCTTCCTTATTTATTTGTTTATCTTTCTTTATGGAGTACAAGTAATGCGAGGTGTTATTGAAGAAAAAACGAATAGAATTGTTGAAGTCATTATTTCCTCTGTAAGACCTTTCGAATTAATGATGGGAAAAATTATTGGAATTGCATTGGTAGGTTTAACTCAATTTTTACTTTGGATTGTTCTCACCTTGACCATCACTACAATTGCTAGTAAAGTTATTATTGACCCCAAAACGGACGCCAAAGAAGTAGCCCAAACCATGAAATCAAATAACTTAGATCAACATGCTTTGAAAGAATTAGGTGCTACTCCTAAAATAAAAGAAGATGCGATGAGCAAGCTGTTTAGTCAACTTTCATCTATTAATTTCCCATTAATCATCTCTTGCTTTTTCATTTATTTCTTAGGTGGGTACTTATTATATAGTGCATTGTTTGCCGCAATTGGTGCCGCGGTAGATAATGAAACCGAAACGCAACAATTTATGCTACCCGTAACAATACCACTCATACTTGCTTTTATTGTTGCCCAAAGCATTGTCCAAAATCCTGATAGTCAATTAGGATTCTGGTTTTCAATCATTCCATTGACATCACCTGTGGTCATGATGGTACGTATAGCTTTTGGTGTACCCCCCTGGGAACTTGCACTTTCTATTGGGTTACTAATAGCAGGCTTTATTGGTGCTACGTGGCTTGCTGGAAGAATATATAGAACCGGAATCTTGCTTTACGGAAAAAAAGTAAACTACAAAGAACTTGCTAAATGGTTGTTTTATAAAGGTTAATGCTAAAAAAACGAATTGCTGTTATTGATTGTGGCACGAATACATTTAATCTACTCGTCGCTGATCGATTGGAAGGTGGAATCAAATATATTTTGCGAACCAAGAGAGTAGTTAAACTTGGATCTGAAGGAATAAAAGATAGAATTATCGGAGAAAAATCTCAGGAAAGAGCCATCGCAGCGTTGGTCGAGTATAAACTAATCACCGATAAATACGCAGTTCAAGAAATTAAAATTATTGGAACTGCTGCATTAAGGGACGCACACAACGGCCCTACTCTACTGAAGAAAATAAAAAAGGCAACTGGATTTAACATTAAACTCATCGACGGAGATCAAGAAGCAGTTTTTATATATCAAGGTGTTAAAGCAAGCTTGTTGCTAGACCATCAATGCCAACTGATTATGGACATTGGCGGTGGTAGTACTGAATTTATTCTTTGCAACAAGGACCAAATATTCTGGAAAAAAAGTTTTCGGTTAGGCGCTGCTCGTCTTCTTGAAGTATTTCATCCGAGTGATCCCATCAAAAAAGAGGAGATAAAGAATATTGATTTGTTTCTGGATAAAGAATTAACCTCGCTTTTAAAGGCCTGTGAAAAGTACAAACCCGTCAAATTGATTGGTTCCAGTGGCTCTTTCGATACATTTGCTTCCATCATCTTAAAGAAAAAGGAAGAAACCTTAGGTCGAAAAACGAATTACAAATTTAATATTTCCGAGTACAAATCGGTTCATTCCCATCTCTTAAAATCCACCTATAAAGAAAGATTAACCACTCCAGGATTATTGCGAATGCGAGCGGATATGATTGTGCTCGCTACTCTATTACTTACTTTTGTACTTCGATCCATCAAAATAAAATCGCTCTACTTAAGTAAATTCGCACTAAAAGAAGGTGTATTACATGACTTAAAATGAGTCTTGAAAAAATCAGAATTAAAATTATCAATCTAAATGGCTAAAATTCTTGTTATCGATGACGAAAAAAGCATCCGAAACTCATTAAAAGAAATATTAGAGTACGAAAAACATGAGGTTCAAGATGCATGTGATGGAATGGATGGACTTAAAAAGCTTGAAGCTGATAAGTTTGATGTCATTTTTTGTGATATCAAAATGCCGAATATGGATGGAACCGAGTTTTTGGATAAGGCCATGGAGATGAATGTTGATACGCCCATCATCATGATTTCAGGCCATGGCACGATTGAAACCGCAGTAGAAGCGATAAAAAAAGGGGCTTATGATTTTATTCCAAAACCACTTGATCTAAATCGAATTCTTATTACGCTAAGAAATGCATTAGATCGAACTACTTTAGTGAAAGAGACGAAATCTCTGAAGAGAAAAATCAATAAGAACAATGAAATGATTGGGGAATCGGCGCCCATCAAAAAGATTAAAGAAATGATTGTTCGAGTGGCGCCAACTGATGCAAGAATTTTAGTGACGGGAGAAAATGGAACTGGTAAAGAATTAGTAGCACGATCCATTCATGAGCAGAGTAACCGAAATGACTCTCCTTTAGTAGAAGTGAATTGTGCGGCAATTCCATCTGAATTGATCGAAAGTGAATTGTTTGGGCATGAAAAAGGAGCTTTTACCTCTGCTGTAAAACAAAGAATTGGAAAGTTTGAGCAAGCGCATAATGGTACTTTATTTTTAGATGAGATTGGCGACATGAGTTTGTCGGCACAAGCGAAAGTATTAAGAGCATTGCAGGAGAATAAGATTACACGTGTAGGTGGAGAAAAAGAAATCACGGTAAATGTTCGTGTGATAGCAGCCACGAATAAAGATTTAAAACAAGAAATTGAAAGAAATGCTTTTCGCGAAGATTTATATCACCGTTTAAGTGTTATTCTCATTCATGTGCCTTCTTTAAATGAAAGGCAAGATGATATTCCATTAATTGCTAACTACTTTTTAGAGCAGATTTGTGATGACTATAAAATGCCGAGAAAAGAATTTACGAAAGATGCGATGGAAGCTTTAAATCAAATAAACTGGACAGGAAACATTCGTGAACTACGCAATGTGGTGGAGCGACTCATCATCCTTTGTGATAAAACCATCACGAAAGAAGATGTGATGAATTATGCGGCGAAAGCTGAAGTATAGAATCATCCAACGAGGGTGCGCAACGCTAATTTTTCTTTCAATCCTAATAATTCTCTGGACATAAAGTGCTAGAGTTTTAACACTAGAGACACAAGAGAACACGAAGTACACTAGAGTTAATCTTTAGTGCACTCTTGTGTATTTCCTTTTCTCTAGTGCCTGCAGCAGGCAGGTTAAAAAAGGCTAAGAAAAGGAAAATTCTAGTAAAGTCTCAATCCAGATAGCTATCAAGACGCAAAGTTTATAGGATGCTTTTTAGCTCGCAAAGGCGCAAAGTCGCAAAGGTTTTTGGACGCTTTTTAGTTCGCAAAGATTGAAGTATCAAAACTATTTCATTCCATCTTTCTTGCAACAATCTGGCAGACGATTGTATGCTTTTTTATCAGCAGGAATTGAATCGGCATCGTAACCAATTTTAGATATGGCCATGCGAATTTTATCTGCATTTGTTTTTTCTTCAGCATAAACAACCGTAACAACTTTGGTATCGAGATTTAAATTGACAGACTTCACTCCTTTTTCGAACACCAACTCTTTCTCTAGTTTTTTCTTGCAAGTTCCACACTCCGCACTCGTTTGCACTCTTAATGTATCGGATTGAGCACAGATGATTGACGAACAAAACAAGATGAGAATGGGCACTATAATTTTTATCTTATTCATGATTCTTATTATTAATGTTAAGTCGGATGCCGGCATAGACACGTATTCCCATCACTGGACCCCAAATTTGTGTAGCATCAAAATCATCTCCGAAAGGATTATCATTTCCGAGTATAACATGATGTTGAGTATAATTCAATAAGTTTTCACCACCTAGATAAACTTCCCAAATTTTAAAGATCCGAGTTACTTGTCCCATCAACTGAAAATAGTCGGGTGATTTATTAATAGGTGGTTGCGTTTCAGGAGATGAATGCACATGTCCTGCAGCTTGTGGCAAGGGCTTGGTTCCCTCCCACTGCAAGGTCGCATCGAACCTCCACTTTTCAGCTCTATCGCTAAAGGCCACATTGAACATTGCTTTATGCTTTGACACTAATGGTTTGGCCACATCAGGGAGCGACAAATAATCGGTACGAACATCATTATACCTCCATGCTGCTTTTATGAGTAAGCGAAGTAAAGGCTCATAGGTAAGTGCACCTTGAATACTGCTTGCAGAAGAATTTCCTTTCAAATTATAATAATACACAGAGGTACTACTACTATACTGATCGGAAATCCATTGATTATTGAAAAGGGTATAATAGGCATCCATCATAAAACTTCCTTCTCTTTGCCACAAAGTAAAAGTGGATGTCATGTTAACGCCACCATTCCATGCATCTTCTATTTTTGGCGCTTCCAATACTTCTAAATTTTTAGAACTCACAAAGATTCCGAGATTGTCGGAATAAGTATTGGGAGCGCGAAAACCTCTTCCAGCAGATAATCTCACAATAAGTTCGTCGAGAAAATTATATTTTAAGTGTACTCTTGGTGTATACAACCAACCATATAAATTATGATAATCGACTCTCGAACCTAAGATAGCACCAAATTTCTCACAATCTTTTCCATACGTATATTCAAAATAGGCTCCGGGAACCGCTTCTAATCGCGTGAAGTCGCTATCATTTACGGTTTCATCGAAGTAATCATATTTGAAATCAACCCCTGTTTTATAGGTATGACCATCGCCGAGTGTACTCACAAAAATGTTATTGTTATAGAATGAAGTTTGACGACCATCATACGTGTTTTCACCAAAATACGCTCTTTGATCATGAACTGTTCCTGAAAGTTGAATTCCGATGGAGGTACCAGGCTTTTCCGGAAAAAGAAATCCAGTTTTAGAATAGGCTTCCATTCTTTTTGTTTCTACTCTGAAACCGTATGAATTAATGGTTCCTTTGTCCTTCTTCTCATTAAAGTTTACATTTCCACCTGTTCGATCTTCTATAAGAGCTTTTATTCCGAATTGTCCTTCCGCTTTATTTCCATACTGAAAATGGAATCGGTTATACACATTGACTTGACGAAACAAAGGCATGTCGATGAAATCATCATTATTATGATCATTCTTTTTTTCCAATCCACTCGCATGTACCATCAACATATAATTCCAATCATGCTTGAGAGGCATTGTATAGATGGAGTTTATTTCTGCTCTACCAAACGCATCTCCATACACATTTAAATGCAAGAGCGGTTGTTCCAAAAGTGGTTTTTTAAATTCTACGTTGATTTGTCCTGTGATGCCTTCATAGCCATTTGCTACTGAACCTGCGCCTTTCGAAATCTGAATAGATTCCATCCATGAACCCGGAATATACATCAACCCATAAGGTGTTGCTAATCCACGCAACGTTGGTATGGCCTCACATAACATTTGCGTATAAATTCCAGACAATCCTAACAACTGAATTTCTTTTGCTCCTGTCACTGCATCTGTGTAGTTCACATCAACGGAAGGATTCGTCTCGAAACTTTCGCTCAGATTACAGCATGCCGCTTTTAAAATTTCCTTCTCGTTCAAGAGTTCTATATTTTGAGGGTTGAGCGTAGAAATTTCTGTACTTTGTTTTCGACCAACAATTTCAGCTTCGCGAAGTTCATTCGAAGCAAACAAACGAATTTTCAATTCTTTATTTGAATCATTTACCTCGATGGTATCTGAAATGAAACCAACATAATTAAAGAGGAGTCGGAGGGGAAGTTGAGTAATTCCATCAATAGAAAACTTGCCATTGTCGTCCGCTAAAACGACGATGTCAGCATTCAAAACAAGAATGGTTGCAAGAGGTAATGATTGTCCAGTCGTTCCATCCATCACCTTGCCCGTGATGGAAATATTTTGACCAAAACTTGATTGCAAACTCAGGCAACTAATAAATATAAATAGTATTTTTTTCATGAGATTATTTTTAATTAGAAATAAAAAAGGACGAGGCCTTCATCTAAATAAAAATAATTTAAATTCTAAACACAGAAAAAAGTATTCCCTTTTCATCGGGAGGTGATTCCGCATCTGCGAAAATTAATTGGGCATGCTCTGCTTTGAGCAAATGATTGAATCCAATAACATAAATAGACAAATTACCTAAAAACGCAATCGTAGAATGATCAGAAGGTAATTCAGTTTTTAAAATTCGGTAGAGAGGGAAATTGAAATAGGTATTTACTTCAAAGCAACAACTTTCTGTAGTACTTGTTGGGAATAAGATTTCGCTTGAGCAGTTGCTATCATCTACCTCCACTAATTCCTCATCCATACAGCAAGACATTTCAGTGGATTCGTCACAACCATTTTCCATCTTACACAACTGTGCAGGATACATCCATGCTGTAGATCCCAGAACCAATTGGGACATAAGAAGGATGATAAGGAAGGGTTGAACTCTTTTAAACATGCTTCGCGAAGTTAAGACTCTTTTATCATTTTTTACTAAAATCCAGATGAATTAGGGCTCTAATTTTATATTTTTACGCATTCCTAAATCAATACGATACATTAATGAGTTTAATTGTTGCCTTACAAGCCCGCGAAATCCTTGATTCTAGGGGCAATCCTACAATTGAAGTAGAAGCATTTACACAAAACGGCTTTTCTGGACGAGCTGCTGTTCCATCAGGAGCTAGCACAGGAAAACATGAAGCTGCCGAGTTAAGAGACGGCGACAAAAATCGTTACCTTGGAAAAGGTGTTTTAAAAGCGGTTAATAATGTTGGATCTGCCATTTTTGAAGAAATCAAAGGGATGTCGGTTTTTGACCAACGTGCCATTGATCAGGCGATGATTAATTTAGACAATACGCCTAATAAATCGGCTTTAGGAGCTAATGCTATTTTAGGAGTTTCTCTTGCTGTAGCAAAATGTGCTGCTGCGGAATCGGGAATGTCACTTTATCGATATGTTGGTGGGGTGAATGCTTGCACCTTGCCTTTGCCCATGATGAACATCTTAAATGGTGGAGCCCATGCTGACAATAAAATCGATTTTCAGGAATTTATGGTGATGCCTACTGGAGCTGATTCATTTGCAGAATCGCTGCGAATGGGAACAGAGGTTTTTCATGCTTTAAAAGGAGTATTAAAAAGCAAAGGATTTAGCACCAATGTGGGTGATGAAGGTGGATTTGCTCCTAATTTGCAGTCGAATGAAGAAGCCATTCAATTGGTATTATTAGCGATAGAAAAAGCAGGTTACTCCCCAGGGGAAGATATTTTTATTGCCATGGACGCTGCAAGCACTGAATTTTACGATGAGAAAAGCGGAATGTACATCTTCAAAAAATCGACAGGCGATAAATTGACTTCATCAGAGATGGTTAGTTTCTGGGCCGATTGGTGCAAGAAGTATCCTATCATTTCTATTGAAGATGGATTAGCGGAAGACGATTGGAAAGGTTGGAAAGAAATGACCGACCAGATGGGAGATAAAATACAATTGGTAGGTGATGATTTATTTGTAACCAATTCAAAACGTCTACAACAAGGAATTGACACGCAGACAGCAAATTCCATCTTAGTAAAAGTGAATCAAATTGGCACTCTTTCTGAAACCATTGATGCAGTTACATTAGCCAAAGAAAATAGTTATACCGCTGTGATGAGTCACCGAAGTGGTGAAACCGAAGATTCGACCATTGCTGATTTAGCTGTCGCTTTGAATACGGGTCAAATTAAAACGGGATCTGCCTCACGTTCTGACAGGATTGCTAAATATAACCAACTCCTTAGAATCGAATCGGATTTAGGGAGTAGCGCTGTATTTAATGCAAGAAATTTCAAGTATATACGTTAATCATTAATAAAATCTTTTCAGCTTATGAGTACGAACAAAGACGAAGAATTAGATCCTAACTCGAAAAATCATGAGAATGATGAATTTGAGGAAGAGGAAGGAGAAGAGGAAGAGGAATATGAAGACGACGACCATCCCGAAGAAGGTCACCTCGTGGAAGAACACCTGAGCGATTCTCGCCACCGAAGAAAGAGAAAGGTTAAGATCAGGAAAAGAGTTCGAATCAAACGGAAGACCAGTCCAAAGAAAAAAGCCAAGAAAATGGTTGAAGTAGTAACCTGGGTGGTGATCATCTCCATCTTCATTATTGCAGCCATTTATTTGATTGTAAGTCTGGATTTAAACTCTAAGCACAGAGAAAAAAGGTCGGTAAGTTATAAAATACCTGTTCCAACATCATTATCTGATATTAAACAATATAATAGCTAACAAAAACACTTGTTGGTTGTTTACATCTTGATTAACTTCGCTCGCACAAAACAATCTTTGCATTAAAAGTAAAAATGGATCGTTTAAAAGAAAAATTCGCTGAAAAAGCACTCCCTTTAGCTGATGAAATAAAAGCTCTCGTTAAAGAATATGGCCATATTGAGCTTGGCACTTTCACCATTGATCAAGTATATGGTGGAATGAAAGGAATGATCGGTATGGTTACCGAGACATCTAAACTAGACCCTGAAGAAGGGATTCGATTTAGAGGATATTCCATTCCTGAATTGCGCGCCTTGCTTCCACGCGGATCGGGTGGAGAAAATTTACCGGAGGGTATGTTCTATTTATTGCTCACGGGTGATTTGCCAACGGAAGAAGATGCTCGTGAAGTAAGCAATGCATGGGCTCGTCGTAGTCATGTTCCTAAGCATGTTTTTGATATGTTGGATATGTTGCCAAAAGCAACGCATCCGATGACGCAGTTTAGCTTAGCCATTTTGGCTATGCAAACGGAAAGCAATTTTGCTGCGGCTTATCGCAAAGGAATTAACAAGAAGCAATATTGGGATCCGATGTTTGAAGATGTGATGAATTGCATCGCACGTTTACCTCGAATTGCAGCCTACATTTATAGAAGAACGTATAAAGGCGGAGAGCATATTGAACCAGATCCAAAACTGGATTGGGGTGCCAACTTCGCGCATATGTTAGGTTTTGACGATGATGGAATGAAGGCGTTGATGCGTCTTTATTTAACCATCCACGTCGACCACGAAGGTGGAAACGTAAGTGCGCATGCAACTCACTTGGTGGGATCTGCATTGAGTGATGTTTATTATTCTCTTTCGGCAGGAATGAATGGTTTAGCAGGTCCCTTACATGGATTAGCAAATCAAGAAGTGGTTCGTTGGATTAAAGATCTTCGTGAATATTACAATGGCGCTATGCCCAATAAGGAGCAGATTGCCGAGTACGTAACCAAAACATTGGCTGAAGGTCGTGTAGTTCCTGGTTACGGACACGCCGTTTTACGTAAAACAGATCCGCGTTACATTGCGCAACAAGAATTTGCACAAAAGCATTTAGCCGATGATGAGTTATTCAAAATCGTACAAATGTTGTACGAAGTAGTTCCAGAAATTTTAAAGGCAACAGGAAAAATTAAAAATCCGTGGCCGAATGTAGATGCACACAGCGGTGTTTTATTAATTCATTACGGTTTAACAGAACATGATTTCTATACCGTGTTATTTGGCGTATCCAGATCGATTGGTGTATTGACCAGTTTACTTTGGGATCGCGCGTTAGGAAGTCCGTTAGAGCGTCCGGGATCTGTTACGACGGAATGGATGAAAGAGCAAGTTGAAAAACATAAAGCGAAAGCTACCGTTTAAAAAAAAGACCGATCCATGATCGGTCTTTTTTTTGATGTGAGATGTTGGATTTTAGTTGTTAGTTGTTAGATTTTTGGGCGTTAGTGTCGCGAGGCTTCGCGATTAGATGTTTGTATGTACCTAATATTGGTTGACCACAATCTTCGTTCATTTTTTCATCAGAGATTTATTGTAATTTGAGTTGTTGTAAAAATTTACTGCTTCACAAACGTCGCTCTCAATTCCCCCGACGGAATCAAATAAATTCCCGAAGAGAGTGTATTTGTTTCTAGAGTTGTTGTTATTGATGTGATCGTTTTTTCTAAGATGAGCTTACCGTAAATATCTGTGAGTCGCAATTGC
>CAIXTT010000310.1 GCA_903922455.1 uncultured Bacteroidota bacterium
GCATCCTGGAACATAAACATCCACTGGAATGATACGATCGATTCCTTGAAGTACACTATAAGTATCAAAAATTCCACCGGTTGAAGCACAGGCACCAACTGCAATAACCCACTTAGGTTCAGCCATCTGTTCATACACTTGTCGTAAAACGGGTCCCATCTTCTTTGCAATCGTACCCATCACCATCAACAAATCGGCTTGACGAGGAGAAAAACTCAAACGTTCTGCACCAAATCGACCTAAATCGTAAGTAGAAGCCATGGTTGCCATAAATTCAATCCCGCAACAGGAAGTAGCAAAGGGCAAAGGCCAAATTGAATTCTTCCGTGCCATCCCTACTGCTTTGTCCAAAGAGGTTGCGAGAAATCCTGGACCTTCAAAACCCTCTAAACGATCACCTTCTTTTGCCATATTAATTTTATAAGTAATTAAATTAAAACGATTTAAACTATTCCCACTTTAAGGCGCCTTTTCTGATGATGTAAATTAATCCAACGGTTAAGAAAGCAAGAAAGACGAACATTTCATAAAATGCAGCCATACTCACTTTACTCCATTCGGCAAAGTTGACTGCCCAAGGATACATGAATATTACCTCAACATCAAACAACACAAAAAGGATAGCAATGAGGAAATATTTAATAGAGAAAGGCATTCTTGAGTTTCCTTGCGATTCAATTCCACACTCAAAAGCTTCCAACTTCACCTTGGAAAGGCGTTTAGGTCCCAATAAGTGAGTAACGAACATGGTGAAAAGGACGAATCCGATAGCAACAACGAACATCATTGCGATTGGAAGATAATCAATTGGGGAACTTAACAATATCATAATCAGATTTTTAGTTGACCTCAAATTACAATAATAATTTAAGGTTAGAAAACTTGCTGCAAATTTAAGCTTTTGAGAGTAAAAAACGCATTAAATGGGGATCGAAACGCATCTAAAAACAAAATAATTATCAACCTTTAAAATCCTTGTGAAAATTGAAGAAAAAAACAGAGAAAAATTTTCACATCGAAAGCGATCAGAAAAGAAAAAAGCTGATAAAATAGTTGCAAATCAAGAAAGAAAAAAAAGACAGTATTAAGAAAACTGGTTTCATACGAACGAAGAGAATAAAAGTTTCATTATGTAAGATTATCATAAAATAAAGTCAGAAAATGAAACGAAGTCGCCCTGCATTACGAATAAATAGAGAGCAAAAAAGGCTAAAACTCTTCATCAACAATGAGACATCCCCAATTCGCAAAGAATATTATTTCAAAATTCAGCTTCTTTTTGGTTAGCATTCTCCTTTTAGCAGGTCTGCAAAATCAAGTATTTGCAACCCATGCTGCTGGATCCGACATTAAGTACCGATGTTTAGGTGGTAACCAATATGAAATTGAAGTTACTTTCTACCGCGATTGTGGTGGAGTTGCAGAACCAGGAAACATTACCATCAACTATAAAAGTGTGAATGGGAATCATAATCTGAACGTAACTGCAAACAAAGTGGCAGGCGCAACAAACGGTTTAGAAATTACGGTTCCTTGTGCTACATCTAGTTCTAGTTGTAATGGAGGTTCATCGACAGGTATTCGTAAATGGAGATACATTGCAGTTGTTACATTACCATCGACACAAACCGATTGGGTATTTAGTTATAGTGTATGTTGTAGAAACTGTAGTATCACCACCATTTCCAATCCGTGTGCTTCTAACACCACACTTTATGTTGAAGCTAAATTGAATAATTTAACAGCACCTTGTAATAGCTCACCTACTTTTTCCAATATCCCTATTGCGTTTGTATGTGTTGGACAAAACTTCAATTACAATCATGGTGTAATTGATCCCGATGGTGATTCACTTTCATATTCATTAATAGCACCAAAAATAACGGCTACTTCCAACGTAACTTTTATTTCTCCAGCATCCATTACAGCACCTATAGCCTCTTCTAGTCCATTTGGAATTAATGCAGGAACTGGTGATATCAACTTTACACCGAGCCAAATTCAAATTGGAATTATGGCCATTTTAGTTAGAGAATATCGCAATGGTGTACTTATTGGATCGGTAATTCGCGACATGCAAGTTTACACACAAGCCTGTACAAATAATTTACCAACTGCATCGGGAATCAATGGATCGAATAATTACAGCATTAATGCATGTCCATGGCAACAAGTTTGCTTTACAGTAAGTTCAGCAGATATTGATGCATCACAAATTTTAACCATGACTACCAATAATGGTATTCCGAATGCAAGTTACACGATTAGCGGTGGTTCGCGTCCAACACTCACTTTTTGCTGGACACCCACCACTGCGGACATTAATTTACTTCCAAAAACTTTTACTGTAACCGTTCGTGACAATGCTTGTCCGAACAATGGAATTCAAACATATTCATTCAACGTATATGTACCAAGTCCCTACTTTAGTTTATTTGGCACCAATATAAGTTGTAACGGTGCCGCAACGGGGACAGTCATTGCGAGTCCGGTTTATTCAGGCGTATATAGTTATGCTTGGAGCAACGGTGCAACTACGGCAGCCATTGGCGGACTAACGGCAGGCACCTACGTAGTTACTGCTACTGATGCCACAACGGGATGCACGTCGACTCAAACTATCACGTTAACACAACCGAGTGGAATGACATTAACCTCTACACCTACACAACCTTCTTGTTTAGGTTTATCTAATGGAAATATAGCTTTAGGAATTGCAGGAGGAAATACTCCTTACACTTACTCGTGGAGTAATGGTTCGAGCAGTCAAAATTTAAGTAATATTCCAGCGGGAACCTATACAGTTACTGTTACCGATGCTAATGGATGTACTCGAACTACTACCAATACACTCAACGCAACTTATTCAACATCTGTCACCAGTAGTAATACGAATACGGTGAGTTGCTTTGGTGGAAACAATGGAATTGCCGTTGCTACACCTTCTGGTGGAGTAGCTCCTTACTCCTATAGTTGGAGCAACGGAGCAAACACAGCTACCGCATCTAATCTAATTGCGGGAACGTATACGGTTACTGCAACGGATGCGAACGGATGTACAACTACCTCTAGTACAACCGTAACGCAACCGAGTGTTGCATTAAATTCTAGTTGGACCAAAACGGATGTAAATTGCTTTGGACAATCCGCTGGATCTATCATTGTAGTTCCATCAGGAGGAACATCTCCCTACACCTACTTATGGAATAATGGAAATACAACTTCTACTTTAAATTCTATTGCGGCAGGTACCTATACGGCAACAATTACCGATGCGAAAGGATGCACTAATACGAGAATCGTTACCATCAGCCAACCACTCGCTGCTTTATCGGTAACCAATAGCTTAACACATATAAATTGTTTTAATCAAAGCACCGGCGTTATTAATACGACTGTAACGGGTGGTACATTTCCATACACTTATGTCTGGAGTACAGGTGCTACTACATCAAACATAAGCGGACTTCCAACAGGAACGTATACACTAACCATAAACGATGCGAATGGATGTGTACAAACAAACACAAATACCATCAACCAACCACCGGCTCGTTTAGATGCCACTGTTGCAAGTACCAATAATGTTGGTTGTTTTGGTGGAAACTCAGGAAGTATCAGCATTAATGTTACAGGAGGAGTTACTCCATTTACTTATCAATGGAACACTGGTGCTAGCTCACAAAATTTAACAGGATTAAGTAATGGATCGTACACGGTTACTGTAACCGATGCGAATGGCTGTACCGTACTTATTTCTCCTATAGTCATCATGCAACCTACTGCAGCCCTTTCTGCCACCACAACAACTACGAACGTGAATTGCTTTGGAGCTTCCACAGCAATCATTAACTTAACACCAAGTGGTGGAACGAGTCCATACCTTTATGCATGGAGCAATGGGTCTACAACCCAAAATATAAATTCACTTTCTTCAGGAACATATACAGTAACCATTACTGATTCTAAAAGCTGCACTTATACTTCTTCAGTTATAATTTCACAACCTACATCAACCGTTAGTGTTAGCACTACGAAAACGAATGTACGTTGCTTTGGAAATAATACTGGACTTACAACAGCGGCTGTAAACGGTGGCACATCCCCATACACCTATGCATGGAGTAATGGAGTAAATACAGCTATAAATAATAATTTAATTGCAGGAACTTATACCGTAACCACAACGGATGCGAATGGATGTACAATGAGTACTCCAGTTATCATCACACAACCAGCAGCACCATTAACAGTTAGTGGTTCTTCAGTTGCGGTTTCTTGTTTTATTATTCCTACAGGATCCATTACAACTACGACTATAGGCGGAACTTCTCCATATGTTTACCAATGGAATAACGGTGGTGCCGGTACGTCAATTACCAATTTAACGGCAGGAAGTTATACAGTGACTATTACAGATGCATTAGGTTGCACCACCGTAGGTAACTACACGGTTACACAACCTGTAGCTGTACTTTCAACAACCATTTCTGGAACTACAGTGTCTTGCTTTGGAGGAAATAATGGTACCGCTATTACTAATCCGAATGGAGGAACAAGTCCATACACTTATTTATGGAATACAGGATCAACCAACAATTCTATATCAGGAATTACCATTGGAAATTATACAGTGACTGTGACTGATACGAAAGGTTGTACAACTGTAAATACAATTAACATATCGCAACCAACTGCTGCGTTGAGCATATCATCAAACAATAATCATGTTTCATGTTATGGAAATAGTAGCGGTAGCTCATTTATTACGCCAAGTGGTGGAACTACACCTTACACTTATCTTTGGAGTACAGGAAGTACGACTGCAGGAGTTTCGAATTTAGCTTCGGGAACATATACAATTACTGTAACCGATGCGAAAGGATGTACAGCCAGTTCCAATTCGACTATTAATCAACCTGCTGCACCATTATCACTTTCGGCAACGAGCAATGATATTAACTGTACAGGAAATCCAATTGGTAGCGTGAATGTAACACCTACTGGTGGTACTACTCCATATATATACCTATGGAGTAATGGATCCAATCAACAAAACATTACTAACTTATCTGCCAATACTTATACAGCAACAGTTACAGATGCAAATGGATGTACGGCTATCTTAAGTAGAACGGTAACTCAACCAGCAGGTTCATTAAATGTAAGCAGCACCGTTGTAAATTTATTATGTTATGGCGATGGAAATGGATCCATCAATGTAAATGCAACAGCCGGAACACCACCTTATACGTACGCATGGAATACAGTAAGTAGTAGTGAAGATTTAAATAGTTTATCGGCAGGAAGCTACACAGTAACAGTAACCGACAACAACGGCTGTTCATTAACCAATAGCATTTTCGTCACTCAACCCATTGCACCATTGAGTGCATCTATTGCAAACACTGCAGTTGATTGTTTTGGAAATTCGACAGGTACCACTTCGTTAACAGTTAATGGTGGAACATCCGCTTATACTTACTCATGGAATAACGGAAGTACGAGTCAGAATTTACCAGCGGTATCAGCGGGAACCTATAGTGTTACTGTTACGGATGCGAATGGTTGTACAACAAATACACAATCAACCGTAACTGAACCTGCTCAAGCTTTAGTGATCACTGCAACAACTACACATTTAAATTGTCACGACATACAAGATGGAGAAGTGCAAACTACAGTTTCCGGAGGAACATCAGGATATA
This sequence comes from uncultured Bacteroidota bacterium, assembly GCA_903922455.1. GTDB lineage: Bacteria > Bacteroidota > Bacteroidia > AKYH767-A > OLB10 > JAJTFW01. Next base: position 5,709 of record CAIXTT010000310.1, read on the forward strand.
CCTACACATGGAATACAGGATCGAACTCAACTTCACTAACAAACTTGTCGATTGGAAATTATGCCGTGACCGTTACCGATACAAATGGATGTACAGCATCACAAAACTACAACTTGAATTACACTGCTCCTATATTCTTATCTACCGCAACGAACACTTCCGTTCCATGTTTTGGTGATACTACAGGAGCCATTGACTTAAGTCATACTGGTGGTACAGGACCTTACATATACATATGGAACAACAACGAAGCAACGCAAGATATCAGTCAATTAACTGCAGGAACTTACTCGGTAACGATTACTGATGCGAATGGTTGTATCACGGCATTATCACAAGTGATTTCACAACCTGCTGGTCCATTGAATTCAACTTCAACATTCAATACCGTTTTATGTTTTGGTGATGCAAGTGGAGTGATTGACTATAACGTTAACGGAGGCACACAATCTTATTCTTATCAATGGTCGAATGGAAGTACAGAAGAAGACATCCAACAACTAACGGCTGGAACATACATCGTTCAGGTTACTGATGCCAATAGTTGCACGCTTCAAGATACCATTTCTATAATACAGCCTGCAGCTACTTTAAATTCAAATTTTACAGTTACCGATGTAGCCTGTTTTGGAAACAGTACTGGTGCTATTCAAACGTCCATCAATGGTGGTACTAATCCGTATTCATACCAGTGGAACAATTTTGTGAATACCGCAAACAACTCTGGACTTACAGCCGGAACCTATATACTACAGATTACCGATGACCACGGTTGTATCATAATTGAAAATGTTATCATTGCAGAACCTGCAGCACCTCTCTCAACACAACCAACTCAAGTTAACATTGATTGCAATGGAAATGGAAGTGGATCAGCAGATCTACAGACTGCGGGTGGAACTTCGCCATACACCTTTACATGGAGCAATGGAAATACACAAGGAACCATTAGTGGAATTCCTTCAGGCACTTATTCCTATCAGGTAACTGATTCAAACGGTTGCACACTTGTAGATAGCATTACCATCACACAACCTGCGAATTCACTCACTGTGACACCAACGATAACTCAAGTATTGTGTTTCGGAAATAATACAGGAGCTATTGATTTAAATAATTCTGGAGGAACACCAGGTTATACTTACTTATGGAATGATGGAACGAACAATGAAGACAAAAGCAACTTGGCAGCTGGGACTTACACAGTAACTGTTACCGACAACAATAATTGTTTCTCTACACAAACTTTTACAATACAAGAACCCGCTGCTGTACTTTCCTCTACTCCAACCATTAGTCAAGTAAATTGTTTTAATGGATCGGATGCGAGCATTCAACTAACTACATTGGGTGGAACAGCACCCTATATTTTTAATTGGAGCAATGGAGGAAATAATTCATCCATCGATTCACTCCATGCTGGATCTTACAGTGTACTGATCACCGATAACCAAGGCTGTACTTTTATTGACACGCACACCATCACACAACCAGCAGCATCATTAGCATCTTCGAGCACTTCAATACAAGTATTATGTTTTGGAGACAGTACTGGAAGCATTGATTTATCTGCATCAGGAGGAACTGCATCCTATACTTATACTTGGAATAACGGTAGCAACAATGAAGACTTAACTGCAATTCAAGCTGGAACTTATACTGTATTAATTACTGACTCCAACAACTGCACTTATTCTGAAACAGTAATTATTTCGGAACCTCAAGCTGCTTTAAATGCATCTGAATTAATTACTAATGTACTTTGTACTGGAGATAGTACAGGAACTATTAACTTAAACGTAAATGGAGGTACAGCGCCGTACAATTTCTTATGGAATACAGGCGGAACAGGACAAAGTCCATCAGGAATAGCAACAGGAAGTTATTCAGTGACTATTACTGATATGAATGGATGTGTTGCCAATCGCACCATGCAAGTTGCAGAACCTGACTCAGCATTACAACTCGGACTTTCTATTGGTCATTTATCATGTAATGGCCAACCTACAGGATGGGTTGATTTAAATGTGCTAGGTGGTACTGGAACTTATACTTACTTATGGAACACGGGAGGAACTACAGAAGATCCTTCACAACTAACAGCGGGGACATATACCGTTACGGTTACGGATCAAAACGGATGTAACTCGGAGATCACAGCAACCATTACACAACCAGCAGCATTCCCTTCTGTAAGTGGAACTACTACTCCAGTAAGTTGTACTGGATTGCAGAACGGAGCTGTTCAATCGGTAGTAAATGGCGGAACGATGCCATATTCCTATTTATGGAATACAGGATCCACACAATCCAATATTACATCGCTAGGAGCTGGTGTTTATACAGTAACGGTAACGGATGCCAACGGATGTTCTAATCAATACACCACACAAATTGTTCAACCAACTAATTCGTTAGCTATAATAGCTACGACTACAGATGCAAATTGCATCAGTGGACAGTTAGGAAGTATTATCGCATCGCCAAGCGGTGGAACTGTTCCCTACTCATTTTTATGGAGTAACGGTGCAAACACAAATTCTATATCCAATCAGATACCTGGCACCTACACGGCAACCGCAACAGATGCTAACGGTTGCGAGATTACGCAAAACTTTGTTATCAACGATATTTCAAATTTACAATTAACAACAACAGGAGATCCTCAAATTTGCATGGGCGACATGGCTCATCTTTCCATTGACTCAGTACCGAATGGAACTCTTCAATGGTATTATAATGGAGTTGCACTTTTAGGAGCTACTTCCCATGCATTCTCTACACCAGTGGCTGGTATCTATTCCGTAATGGCAACTACACCTTGTGGAGTTTACACTTCGAATACAATCGAAATAACAACTCGAGTCTTGAGCAATGTTAGTATTACAAATAGTGTAATCATTTGCACCGGAGAAACTACTCCACTAAATGCTGGTGGAGGTATGGAATATAGTTGGACGCCAACTGTCGGATTAAGTGATCCTACCCTTCCAAATCCAATTGCATCACCAACTGTTACCACAGAATACACGGTAACTGTGAAAGATCAATACGGGTGTACAGCAATCGCTACAGTTACCGTATCTGTAATCTGTGATACGCTCGACATTCCAAACGGATACTCACCGAATGAAGATGGAACGAATGACAAATTTGTAATTGATGGAATTGATGGATTCCCAGGAAACATTCTGTACATCTATAATCGTTGGGGAAATCTTGTGTATAAAAAGAAAGATTATGCTAACGATTGGAATGGAAGATCGAATGTTAACGGTGTAATGTTTGGTGAAGAATTGCCCAACGGAACCTACTACTATATACTAGATTTAAATATTGATGAAAAACCGCTTAACAGCTATGTTGTCATACGACGCTAGACTTTAGAGGAACATAATTTAAAAAAATTACCAGTTTAACAATAGCCAACTATCATGAAGATGTTGAATAAGAATGTAAGAAAATATCTCTTTTTGCTTGGATTAGTGTCCTTGCTCAGTTTACAGGCGCAAGCCCAGTTTGAGCCACAGTTCACTCAATACATGTTTAACGAGATGTTCATTAACCCGGCTTATGCTGGATCACGTGGACACATGTCGATGACCGGCGCTTACCGCAACCAATGGGTTGGAATTGAAGGAGCACCAAAAACACAAACATTCAGTGGACATACTCCGCTAAGAAATGAGAAAATTGGCATTGGCCTATCCATTCTTCATGAAGAGATTGGAGTAACACAAGATTTCTCTGCCTTCGCTTCCTATGCCTATCGTATTCCCACGCAAACGGGAGTGTTTTCGATGGCGGTTTCAGGAGGAGTGATTCATCATCAAGAAAAATTACTGGAAGTAAAAATTCAAGACCAAGGTGATAATTCATTTATGGGAACACCGAAACTAACGGTTCCGAATATGGGTTTTGGTACTTACTACAACACAAGAAAATTTTATGTTGGATTATCAATTCCTCGTATGTTACATAATTCGGTGGATGCGGTAACCACGAAAGCAACTAATAAAGTAGAATTCGAATATTGGCATTACTATTTGATGGGCGGATATGTTATTGAATTAGATGAGTCATTTAAACTAAAGCCTACTGCCATGCTAAAGGCAGTGAGTGGAGCACCTGTAGTCGCTGATTTAGGATTGCATATATTGATGAATGAAGTTTTATGGCTAGGTGCTTCATACCGAACATCTGATTCTTGGTCGGCAATAATGGCGATCCAAATGAACAAACAAATGCGAATCGGCTACTCTTACGATTATACATTAACAGATCTTAATCAATTTAATTCTGGAACCCATGAAATTACACTTGGCTATGACTTCTCCTTCGATAAAAAGAAAGTAGTTACTCCACGTTATTTCTAAACCCAACATTATCCAACCAACAACATGAAAAAATATATTCTTTTATTCTTTCTGCTAAGTGGAGTACTCCCGTCTCAAGCGCAAAAATCGCAGACGAGAAAAGGCGACTTTCATTTCAAAGCAATGGCGTATCCAAAAGCGATTACTTTTTATTTGAAAGCAGTAAAAAAAGATAGCACCTTCCAAGATGCTGTTTTCAAATTAGCCGATTGCTATCGTCTTACTAACAATCGCGCAAAGGCCGAAGAATGGTATGCGAAGGTTGTAAAAATGCCTGCTGTTTTACCTATCCAAAAGTTTTACTATGGTCAAGCTTTAATGAACAACGGCAAATTTGCACAGGCAAAAAAATGGATGACTGATTTTGTTATAGATAATAATGCGGATGGAAGAGGTCAGGCTTTTATTAAAGCGATTGACACCTATCAAAATTTCTTTATTGACTCTTCAAACTATGCCATTACAAAATTAGATATCAATACCAGTAATGCTGATTTCGGTGCTGCTTTGTATCAAGAAGGGATTGTATTTGCTTCATCACGTCCGAAAACAGAAATGATCGAGCGTAAACATGCTTGGACCAATCAACCTTTCTTAGACTTATACTATAGTCGTGGTAAAGAAAACAAATTCCGTGCGCCGGAAATGTTTGCTGCAGAGATTCAAACCAAATTAAATGATGGTCCTGTTGCTTTCAATAAAAAAGGAGATGAACTTTGGATCACTAGAAATAATATAGTGGGTACTAAAGTGCATAAGAGCTCTGATAAAATCGTTAAATTAAAATTATTTAATTCTAATAGTAACGGCGGAAGTGAATGGGGCAAGTTAAAATCCTTTGAATACAATAGCGACAATTACAGTTGTGCGCATGCGGCATTAAGTCCAGACGGACAACGTCTTTACTTCTCTTCTGATATGCCCGGCAGCAAAGGTGGAATGGATATTTTCATGTGTACAAAGCAAGGAAATGGATGGAGTCGGCCTGTTAATTTAGGTGATACCGTAAATTCACGTGGAAATGAATTATTCCCTGTGGTGATGGATGATGGAACGCTTTACTATTCATCAGATGGATTACCTGGATTAGGAGGATTAGATATTTTCTTTACTCGTGATTTAGGAAATCGATTTACTGTTCCTGTAAATGTTGGTTATCCCATCAACACCTATGATGACGACTTTAACATGGTATACGATTTGAAAAATAAAATTGGATACTTGAGTTCGAATCGCGCGAACAAAGGATTTGATGATGATTTATATACTTTCAAAAAGAAAAGTCTACGCATTAAAGGTATTGTAGTTCGCAAGGAAGATGGTACACCCATCAACCAAGCGCGAGTAGAATTAAAGACAGGTGACAAAGCACAAGCGTTCACTACAATGGAAAATGGTCGATTCGATTTTCCTGCTGATTTTGATTTAGAATATATATTAAAAGGTAGCGCTACAGACTTAGGTGATTCAACGGTGTACTTACAAACATCAGGAACTTATCCTGGAGATCCATTTGTAAGAATAGAGCTTGGGAAAAAATCTGCTGAATTTGCACTTTCCATTCTCGTTATAGATGCTGAAACTAAACAACCCCTTCCTGGTTCAATGATCAGAGATGATGAAACACAAAAAGACATTGGTTCTACAGATTTAGCAGGGCGTTATACTCAACCTATCGTTCCACAAAAAGATGAGCAATTGCTTATTTCCATGGCTGGATATCGTCCAAAAGTACTAATGCTACAAGGGCAAAATGGTGAAGCTGCCAAGAATCATGAATACGTAGTTGAATTAACTAAAGCAAGTAACCTTACTCCTTTCGAAAACTGGTTTAAAATTATTTATTACGATTTAGATAAATACAATGTTCGTGAAGATGCCATCAAAATACTAGATGATGTAGCGGCCTTCTTAATTGAAAATAGAAACGTTAAAATTTCACTTTCTTCGAGTACAGATAGTCGTGCTACAGCTGAGTACAATGAAAATCTATCGCACAATCGTTCCAAATCTGCTCGTCAGTATCTTATCGACAAAGGTGTTAACTCAAAACAATTGGCTAAAGTATCATGGTCAGGAGAATCTGTTTTGGTGAATGATTGTGGTGATGAGTCTCCATGTTCTGAAGAATTGCACCAGTTAAACCGTCGTACAGAAATGATGGTCGTTGAGTTAAAAAAATAACAAATTCAAATACTTGATAGAAAAAGGCGAAGTAAAACACTTCGCCTTTTCTCTTTCTATTTAACAAACTTTTTAACGATGATTCCTTTTGGTGTTTTAACTTGAATAAAATACATTCCATTCACGAAGGACGAAGTATGTACAACTAATTTATCTTCTAGAAAAGATTTTTCATAGTACTCAATTACTTGTCCAGTACTATTGTATATTACAAAATCAGCACCCTTTGGAATAGTAGTATATAAAATATCACCAACTGGATTGGGATACAATTCTACTTTTATATCATTATAAATATTACTATTTATTCCAGTTGAGGCGGTTGAGTTCACAATAAAACTACCCATCATACCTTCATCTTCATGGTGCAATAAATGGCAATGATACATGTATGGAATATTGTCATTATAAAAAGTTTCAAACTTTGCAATTACACGTACTGTTTCTTGAGGACGCACCAAAACCACATCCTTCCACCCTGTTTCAATACCAGTAACCGCAACTCCATTACGATCTACAACATTAAATTGAATGTCGTGGATATGAAAAGGATGTGCCACCATTGTATTATTTACAATGGACCAAATTTCAGTATTGTTAAATGGGATATGAATATTAATACTGTCCATATCAAAAGATTTTCCGCTGATTGTAAAAGGACCCTCCACCATTTCTTGCGGACCCATCACTTCAGGAGCAAAAGTTAATATCCTACTTGTATCTGCATTTTGCACGAGCCATTTAACATTCGTTTGAAATTGAACCGGAATTGTTGTAACCGGATTGGTTGTTTGGGCCACCACATCGATATTCAATAAATTAAAATCAGCTCCGTTTAATGGATTCATAGCATAGCCGGGCAATTGTGCCATACCAGTACCTACTTGAGGTGAGCCGATGATTCCATTCTGGAGTTGACTGGCATAACTCATTAAATAAAGCGATTGCCCCTGCATCCCTGTTAAATCAATGAGTAATTCATATCGTTCTCCGGGACTCAGTCTAACTCTATTCGCAGAAATAGGTTGATCTAACATTCCGCCATCAGAAGCGATCACATAAAAATTAGCATTCGTTGACAGTCCCAAATTATAGGTGCGATCGGCTGATCCATTTAAACATCTAAACCGAACTACTTGCGCAGGTGCGTCTAACACAGGATCAATAGTTCCATTTATCATCATGATGCTATCGTCATGTGTAAATGCAGCCAATTGATTTAAGATATCAAACGATTTTGATTGAATGATTATAGGGAAGTCATCTATACCATACGTTCGAGGTAAAACATAGCTGGCCTCAGTGCTATCATGTACAATAATTAATCCAGCTAAACCGAGATTCACTTGGTATTCCGTGGACATGTGCACATGCGAATGATACCAAAAAGTGCTCGCATTGTTTCTAATTTTAAAAGATGGCGACCAAACTTGCGAAGGCATAATTTCCTGATGAGGGCCACCATCATTTTCAGGCGCAACGTGTAAGCCATGCCAATGCACGGTAGTAATATCAAGTAAACTATTGGTGATATTAAAACTTACTGAATCATTCTTATTCAATAAAATAGTTGGACCTAAAAAATTCCCATTATAACCAAAAGTAGGAGTACTATTTCCTGGTAAAAAATTAACAGCACCTTGTTGAATATCTAATGAAATAGTAGAACCACTCAATGTAGAAGGAATAAATAAAGCTTGTTGTGCATTTACGTTCGAAAACGTAAATGCACAAAACAAACCTATGAAACTGTTTAATTGAATGTTCTTAATCATTCTCTATTTTGTAATCGTAAAACGACTTGAAACGGGCTCGGCATCAGCAGCGATCACCTGCAACACATAAACACCAGCTGGAAATTCACTCGTATTTAGCCTATATGTGTTTTCAGAAATTAAAATTGGAGCATCGAAATTCATTTTCTTGCCAGATAAATCAGAAACAATAAAAGAAACATTCTTCTGCTCGTCAGTCAATTGCACCATCATTTCTGCTTGTGCTGGGTTTGGGAATAAATTAATTTTAGCAGTACCATTCACATTTTGAATTCCGGTTGTAGTATTTAAAAATCCTCTTGCTGCTGTTCCGATCAATGTAGAATCGTTGCTTTGAAATCCTACACGTTTAAATAAAACTTGATGAGATGATCCAGCGACTACGGCAATCGTTGGCATTCCAAAACCACCATAATAGGCTACTTGTGCAGCGCCGCTATCAAACATTACGGAATTATATCCGTTTGAACCTTGCCAAGTAGTTAAATCAATGCAGTTATAAGAATTCGTGTAACCCATCTGCCAAAACTCAACACGGCCAGGGTACTGTTGATTTAAGGTGTTATACAACGGGTTTAATTTATTACCGGCTGTAATGCAACTACCGCAGTTCAACATAAAGAATTCGATGATGACAACTTTCTCTTGATCCAGGTGATCAAATAACTCATAAGATGGGCCGGCACAAGATGTCATATTAAAATTTTGTGCTACCGTTTGTGCCAAAGCAGTGTTGACCGCTACTATTGTAAGTAGGATAGTCAATGTTGTAAATAATTTTTTCATTTTAGTTTATTTTAGCTGTTAATTTTTATTTTTTTCAATTACGGTTCTTGATTAATTTGATAATGTATCTCCAGTGGAAGTTACCACCACTGTATTTAATTCCTCACCGGTATAATTCGGATTTTTTATTAGATTCATTCCGCATACGCTACAATGTCCTTTTTTTGCTTCATTCATCATGGTATCCATTGGACAGAAATAAGCGACTTCCGGATCCGCATTTTTTCGAATGCTGACATGTTTACTTCCACACGAAAATTCAAAAATCAAACACGCCACGACTAACAATAAGAATCTACTTTTAACTATTTTCATTGCCTACTACATTTTAAATATAAATCCATGCGAGTATTGGTTTCCATAGAGTGAAATTACTTTTTCTGGTTTGTCTGCAAAAAAATGTTCGCAAGCAGCTTTCACTCCAGGGTTAATGGGTACACCTTTAATGGTGGTAATAGTATCATGGTAATCCATTAACAATAAAACAGCACCCTTCGACAATCGCGGGTAAATATGATGTAATAAATGCCCGACTTCCTTCTGATGTAACTCTTGATCTCCACCTACTCCACAATCAATATGAACTAACGAATACATATCCATCAATTGAGCAGGAATCGTGTCGAAAAAATTTCCCTCGATCAAAAGTGGCTCAGCCAATCCTTGCTTCTTGAAATTACTCAATAGATTTTGTTTTATATCTTCATTCAACGCATATTTAGCAGTAAAGCTATCATAAAGCATGATTTTACTTCCGGGCTTATATTTGTCTAATACTTTCTGAAAAACTATAGCGGATTGTCCATTATAACATCCGAATTCAGCCCATTCGCCGGGTACATTATACACCAAGTTACACATCGCAAGCAAAGAAAAATTTATTCTTTGTTCAACAGTATGCATATGGACACGTCCATTGGGAAGGGGAGTTAATTCATAGTTAAATCCCAACTTTCGAATAACTTTATTAAAAAGTTTAACAATCCCTTTAGGTTGCTTGGGGAGACCAGGCAAGTTGCCTAATTCACTAAAGTTCATACTTTGATTTTAAAATTTTACCGATTTATTTAAACAAAAGAATTTTTCTTCTGTACAGACATAAGGTAAAGATCAAACTCGTAAAATTCCTAACTTCATTAAATCGGGGGGACTTTCATCAAAATTGTACCGTGCAAAAAAATTAGCTGTAGATAGATTTGTAAAATCAAAAATTGCAATGGAAGGAAAACTATTCATGAAGCATTTTACTGTAGACTTATCGAAATGCTTTAAGCTAAAAACATCAGTTGAAGTATGTTGTTGTGAAAGCTTATAATACACATAATCATCCTTACAGCAATCTGATTTAGTTTCATCACCCACATCTTTGAACTGGGCACATAAGCAATCTTGATGTTCATCAGAATCCATCGACACAGCAAACAATACATTCCCACACCAATGCAGATTTAATCCAACTCCAATTGCAGGAATCAGATAAGCAGATAACAGAAGAATAGAAATAAATTTCTTCACGGGTTTAATTCAATACAAATTTAAGTTTTATTTACTTAAGTACAACCTAATTCCTATTTAAAACAAGAATTCTACATACGGGCTAAAATCCATTGAAAATGGCTTTTGATGGTCTGTGCTTCAATTTACACCTCTTTTCAAACACAAAAGCACTTAATTTGGCAGAAATGATGCCTATCCCTGCTCCTGCAACAACATCCGGAACCCAATGGCGGTTATTCATGACCCTTCATATACCTGCGCTGGTAATTGTCAAAAAAGTAACTGCCTTTAAACGGGTACTGTTTTACTTAAATGTGGACAGAGTGATTGACAAAAATCATTTATCAAACAAAAACAGCCTAGGGTTTAAACAAAAACAGCCTAGGGTTTAAACCCTAGGCTGTTTCAAATAATTTATTTGAAGATTAATATTCCCACAAATCAATTTCGAAGTTTATCATTTCTTGTTTGATGCGCTCCGACTCTAATAAGGCGTCTAATGGATTTACTTTATAGTCATCCACACGACGGTTGTATACGTTATCTTCTTTAATGATGTAACTACTGAACATGCGCTTTTGGAAGATGTCTTCAAAGCTCATGCGTTGAGCGGTGTTGAAACGATTTCCTACTTCTGTATTGGCTAAAATTCTTCTTGCTTCTTGATAGTAAACCCAGAAAAGCAGTTTCTTTTGACCACCGTCAATTAAATTACCTTCCTGATCTCGCGCTAAGATCATTGGACAAATACCAATAATTCTACACTTCAATTCAGAACGCTGTTTATCGAAGAACCACTCTTCCTTCATTCGATATTGCACTACATCATCCGGATTAAATGCACGATATACCGTAGAGTCATACTCATCATAAGGAGGCTCTGCGCTCGTTACTCTGATTTGAAGAGAATCGGCACCACCTACCTTTGAAAACTCATCCATGGTCATGGGAAGTGTGAATTCATCGTCTTGAGGATCGTATGCAGTTAAACTCCCTTCCTTAATAGCATCCATAAACACATTAATCAGGTTCTTGCGATCCTTGGTGTCAGCTGTTTTTGGATAACGTAAAGGAGCATTGATCTTTTCATTCAGATCAATATGGCGCCAAATGCGTTTCGCCCACATCACATCTGCTTCACGCAGGTAAGTGTAAGGAATCACACGGCGAGCCGGATTATTCTCTTTCACATAAACCCCGTCAAGGACATTCTGTGCTTTCACCGATGTTCCGGCTATTGCCAGAATCATGAGTACCAGGAGCAGTTTTTTCATAGGTTTATAACGTAGTCTGTTAATTTAAACGTTAGGAATGCGTGGTAGTTGCAAATAATCTCAATTCCTTACTGTACAGTTAATGGAATAGAGTTAACCGTTCTGGTCGTTCCATCGGGCATACTCACTTTGATATATTCAAAGAGAATTTTATCACCTGATCTAGCTTGATCTATGATTGATTTCATATCACCTGTTAACGCTCCGCCACCATCTTGAGATTTCTCAATAGGATCACGACCTTTACCATAACGACTCATTTTGAAACTTAGTACTTTAGGATATAAATCGAAATCAAATCCTTCCATAGTAGGGATAATACCTTGTTGAGCTGCTAATGCACTCTTCGGAATGTTACCATCCTTTTTACCACCGATTTTAGCCACCGGATCAGGAATTCGTTTCAAACGAAAGGCGAACTCGCCCATTTGCATCGGCTTGCCATTGAACTCGGCAGAAACAACCACTTTTCCTGGGCCTGGTTGGCCTTTTGCTTCGGCGATAAAGTGACCTTTTCCTA
>CAIXTT010000311.1 GCA_903922455.1 uncultured Bacteroidota bacterium
ACTCACCTCCCGATAGCTATCCATCGGCCGCCAAAGGCTTGCCGACGGCGCTGCGGGATCACCAATTTATCCAATCCACTGACGTACATCATCAAGACTTGGCATGGCGACTTCTAGCTTCAATTTTTTCCGCATACCCCCTAAATCGTTGAAGAGCTTATTGGGATTAACGGCTTTTAATTGTTCTTTATTCTGTATTCCCATTTTGCGAAGAACATCATCCCATGGGGCTGGTACTCCTTCCAATACTTCCATTTCTAGATCGAAGGATGTATTTACTAATTCAGGTCGCATTTGAGGGAAGAACAATACATCTTGAATGGAATTAGAATTCGTCATGATCATACTTAGTCGATCAATTCCGATACCTAATCCTGCCGTTGGAGGCATACCGTATTCGATGGCTCGCAAGAAATCTTCGTCAAGTTGCATCGCTTCTTCATCACCACGTTTCCCCAATTCTAGTTGTTCTTCAAAGCGAGCACGTTGATCGATGGGATCGTTTAACTCGGAGAAAGCATTGCAGATTTCTTTTCCATTGCAGATGGCTTCAAAGCGTTCTACTAATCCTTCTTTACTTCGGTGTTTCTTAGCAAGCGGACTCATCTCCACCGGATAATCCGTGATGAAGGTAGGTTGTATTAATTTCGATTCGCAATGCTCGCCAAAAATTTCATCAATCAATTTTCCGCGACCCATGGTTTCATCTACTTTAACTTTTAATTGAATGGCAGCTGCACGCATTTCTTCTTCGCTCATCACAGATATATCAACACCTGTAAAATGTTGAATGGCTTCATACATCGTATAGCGTTTCCAAGGTCGTGCAAAGTTTATAACGTTTTCGCCTACCCGAACTTCAGTGGTTCCGTGTAAATCCATCGCTACCTTTTCTACCATCTCCTCCACCAATTCCATCATCCAGTAATAATCCTTGTAAGCAACGTATAATTCTACTTGCGTAAATTCTGGATTGTGAAATCGAGACATGCCCTCGTTGCGAAAATCTTTTGCAAACTCATATACACCTTCGTATCCACCTACAATGAGTCGCTTTAAGTAAAGCTCATTGGCAATACGTAAATATAATGTCATGTCGAGTGTGTTGTGGTGCGTCTTGAACGGACGTGCTGCAGCACCGCCGTACAAGGGTTGTAATATGGGCGTCTCAACTTCTAAATAACCTTGACCTCCTAAATATTGACGCATCGAACTTACCAATTGCGAACGCTTGATGAAAGTTTCACGTACATGTGGATTCACAATCATATCCACATAACGTTGACGATATCTTGTTTCAGGATCTGAAAAGGCATCGTACACCTCACCGTCTTTTTCTTTTACAACGGGTAAGGGACGAAGCGATTTTGTTAGGATGATAAATTCTTGCACATGAACTGATGTTTCTCCGGTTTGAGTTTTAAAAACAAATCCTTTAACACCAATGATGTCTCCTGTATCTAATAGTTTTTTGAAAACGGAATTGTAAAGCGTTTTGTCTTCGCCCGGACAAACATCATCTCTACGAATATAAACTTGGATTCGTCCACTTGCATCTTGCAACTCAGCAAAAGAGGCATTACCCATGATGCGTCGACTCATGATTCTTCCCGCAATGACAACCTCTTTAAATTGCTCAGGATTTTTTTCAAAACCAGCATGAATAGCTGCAGCATTGCTGTTGATAGGATACAACTCTGCAGGGTAGGGATTAATCCCAAGTTTGTAGAGCTCTTCAAGGCTCTCTCGACGAATGATTTCCTGTTCGGATAAGATTTGACTCATATTGCGCAAAATTAATTAAATTAGAGGTATGAGAGGCACCTTCTTCTTCGGTATTTACTAAGGAAACAAAAAATGTTATTTTTTCGGCCTCGGCCTACGCAGTACATATTATTAATAGGAAGATTAAGGTGTTGCTATTCTATGCGTATTCTAGTTTAAGTCCTATCATACTGTTATATTAGCTAGTCGATGCTTTCTATAGTCGACATGGAAAAAAATGGTGTAATATAATTTGGATTTAACCATAGAAATCTTTGCGACTTTGCGAGCCATTTTAGAAATTCACTTTTACGAGCTGTTTTATGTATTTCGATTCTTACAATGCACCTTTTAGGGAAATTCTCTTGATTGAAGTGCTATCTTAAAAATATAGAATAAGACTAATACCCAATGATAAATGGAGCGGAAATGTATATGAAAAGAAATTCGAGGAAAAAACCAATAATGAAACCTAAATATACTTGTGCCAGCGTATGTGATTTACAATATAATCTCGCTCCTGCAATAATGCCAGATGCTAAAGCAATACTTACCATTGCTGGTATTGAACTAAAATTGAATACTAAAGCGATTCCATAAAATAATCCAAGCATTCCACCTGCACCCATCATGTGCAAACTTATTTTCCAACTAAAGTTAATGATGAAAGTAGTTAGTAATGCCAAACATGCACCTGACATTGCTAATCCAAAGATGCGTGGTAATGGTAAGGACAACAATAAGTAAGTACAACCAATGTAGCAGCAAAGTGTTAAAAAGTAAGGGAGCGGTCTTTCTTTTTTCTCTTCAAGCTCAAAGCTTTTTATAAATCCTTTTTGCCATAGAATCCAAGTGACAGCCATCGGTAACAAAAAGGTTACAACAAATATGAGTAAATATAGAAAGTCTTGAAACTTTGGAGTGACAGCGTAACTTAAATAATTGTTGCTATTGAATAGGATCCAAGTTACATAAAGAGGAATAAATATAGGGTGTCCTATGCCCGAAATAAACTGACTGGTTTTATGTAAAAAGGAATTTGAATAAGTGCTCATTTTAAACTTCTTTACGGAGTCGAGCTACGGGAATATTCATTTGTTCCCTGTATTTCGCTACCGTTCTGCGCGCGATATTGTATCCAGCTTTGTTTAAGATCTCTGCTAATTTTTCATCCGGAAGTGGATGCTTTTTGTCTTCGCTACCAATATGATCTTCCAATATTTTTTTAATTTCTCGACTCGACGCTTCTTCGCCACTGTCGGTTGTCAATCCTTCAGAGAAGAAAAATTTCAAGAGGAAAGTCCCATATGGTGTCTCCACATATTTACTATTTGCCACACGAGAAACCGTCGAAATATCGAGCCCTACCATGTCAGCAATGTCTTTTAAAATCATTGGACGCAAAGCACGTTCATCGCCTTGTAAAAAATATTCTTGTTGGAAATTCATGATCGCTGTCATGGTTGCCAATAAGGTGTGTTGACGTTGTTTGATGGCATCAATAAACCATTTAGCTGCGTCAATTTTCGATTTTATGAATACAATAGCATCTTTACTTTCTTTCTTTTTATCTTTTGCATACGACTGCAACATCTCTTGAAAAGAGCGAGAGATTCGCAATTCTGGATCGTTTCTGGAATTTAATGTTAACTCCAGTTGATTGTCGATAACACTCAAAATAAAATCAGGAATGATAGTTTGACTACTGCGCGTATCTTCCGCAGATCCTCCACCTGGACGAGGATTCAATGTTAAAATTTCTTGTATCGCATCTTTTAATTCTTCTTCATTAAGGGATAATGACTTTTGAATTTTCTCATAATGTTTTTTGGAAAATTCATCCATGTAATCTTTCAAGATCTGATACGCTACCACATCGGTAACTTGATCATGATGTCGACGCTCCAATTGAAGCATCAAACACTCTTGTAAATTTCGAGCAGCAATGCCGGGAGGATCTAGTGTTTGAATAACTCTCAACACATTTTCTAATTCTTTTTCGTTCGATTGAATGTTTTGCGTAAAAGCCAAATCATCCACCACCGAATCTAAATCACGACGCAAATATCCATCATCATCTAAACTTCCAATGAGATGTTGCGCTAATAAATAATGATGATTATCTAAAGCCAACATACCTAAATTAGAAAGCAAATTATCTTGGTAAGATACGCTCACTGTGATGGGCGTCTCGGGACGTTCATCATCCTTGGAAGTATTGTTGGCGTTTAATTTATAATAAGGAACATCTTCGTCTTCGATATAATCAGCAATGTCAACTTCATCATTTCGAATAGCATCTTCTAATGCATCGGCTTCCGCTTCATCGGCTGTTTCAATTCGTTCTTCAACTTCAGTTTCTACTTCGCCTTCTTCTTTTTCAAGATCATCAAACTCATCTTCTTCCTCGTCTTGAACTTCTTCGTCAGCCAAATCATCTGGACTTCCTTCCTCTAATGCAGGATTTATTTCCAGCTCTTCTTTAATACGTTGTTCTAAAGCAGCCGTTGGCACCTGCAACAATTTCATCAACTGAATTTGTTGTGGCGATAGCTTTTGTAATAGCTTTTGATGTAAACCGAGTCGTTGCATAAGAATTCGTTTCGAAAATAATAAATGCAGATGGGAAAAGAGTGAATTTTGGGTAAAAGTATTATTTTTTTACGTAAGTATTTCTTCTACATTTGATTTCATCTCTCGCAAA
>CAIXTT010000312.1 GCA_903922455.1 uncultured Bacteroidota bacterium
ACTTTAACATGAAGGATAAGTCTTTTAAGAACGTTGAAATTAATAAGACTTGGAATTATGGCGCATTGAATTCAATTGTTACTTTACAAAATGAATTTTGGTTGGGAACCGAAGGCTTTGGGTTAGTGGATTATGAATTTAGTGGGGATAGACGACTTCGGAATTTTAATTTTTCAAAAGGGTTTCCTTATAAGAAAGTGACCGCACTTATGCGTGATCGTGAAGGGAATGTTTGGATTATAGGAGATAATAAATTGATTTACTCTCCAGGCGAAAAAGTGGAATTCGTAAATGACGCAGGTGGATTTGCTTTTGATAGTATTCAAGCAATAACAACAAGCAAAGATGGTTATGTTTGGTTTAGTAAACCTTCTGGTTTGTTTCGATTTGATTATTTAGCAAATGATCAACAAAGAATCAGGAAGTATACATTAGATGCCAGTAAGAAAAAGTTGCATATCGTTTCTTTGTATGAAGATCGATTAGGATTTATTTGGGTAGGGACCTTCGATGATGCATTGTATCGACTTGAACCAATAACTGGAAAAGTAAAAAAATACACAACTAAAGATGGATTGATTAATGCAAACATCATTTCTATTTCAGGGAATAAGGATGAATTTTGGTTAGCTACTTTAGAAGGAGTTGTGAAATGCAAAATTACTGACTCTTCATTGGATGATGACGAACCAATTTATTCTTTTAGTAATAAGCAGGGTTTTGAATTGCCTTTTAATGGATTTGTATATAAGATTTTTGTAGATACTAAAGGTCGAGTTTGGTTTGGCACCGATGGGAAAGGGATTGTCATGCATGAGAATAATAAAATTCAAGAATTTTCGGGTCTAAAAAATGGTAAAGTAATTTATTCGATCACAGAAGATCGCTACGGGAATATTTGGTTTAATACACAACACCAAGGATTGTTACGATACGATGGTAAATCATTTCGAAATTTTAATCTTAGTAATGGATTGTCAGCTCTCGATATTTCAGGAATCGAATCTGATAATATTGGAAATATAGTCGTGATTCATTCAAAAGGCTTGGATATAATCAATTCGAAAACTTTGGAAATTGAAAAAATTAGTTCGGAGTCGGGTATTAATACAATCGATGCAGATTTGAATACCGTTGCACGCGATGGTAAAGGAGGTGTATGGATTGGTTCTCGAAATAAACTGCTTCGTTATTATAGTTATATTAAAGAGCGATCTTATCAACCACATTTAATTCTGAATGCTGTGTATACATTCATGAAGCAAAGTGTAGATGTTAGAGATTCTATTTTTGAGTATAATCAGAATAATATCTCAATTGATTATATCGGACTCTGGTACACCAACCCCGATTTAGTTTCTTATCGTTATCGATTGGTAGGCTTCAGTAACACATGGATCCCAACTCGAGATCGAATCGTAACTTTTCCTAATTTACCACCCGGTTCTTATAAATTTGAAGTAATCGCAGGAATTGGTGGCCAGTTTAAAAGTCAAAAGGTATTAACCTATGGTTTTAGAATTATGAGGCCCATGTGGAAGGAAAATTGGTTTGTAATAGGTGTTTTTTTAGTTGTAGCCTCCTCTATTATTATTATTATTCGTGATCGTGATGTGCGTTTGAGAAAGTTGGAAAATTTGAAAAAGGAAAAAATCGAATATCAATTCGCAACATTGAAGAGTCAAGTAAATCCTCATTTCTTGTTTAATAGTTTTAATACACTTATTGCAATAATTGAAATCGATAAGGAAACCGCTATTGCTTATGTAGAAAAATTATCTGACTATTTCAGAAATTTGGTACACCATCGTGATAAAGACTTAGTGACTCTACAAGAAGAACTGGAAATGGTAAATACGTATTATTATCTTCAGCAAAAAAGATTTGGTGATGCACTGCAGTTGAATATTGATATTCCTAATGAATGGAGATTTAAATATGGTGTGCCTCCATTGTCCTTGCAATTGTTAATTGAGAATGCAGTAAAACACAATGCCGTTTCGCATGAAACTCCACTCACTGTTTATGTGAATGTAAAGGAAAATGGAAGTTTAGTTATTCGAAATACACTGAATCCAAAAATGCATCCTGAACCAAGTGCCGGAATCGGCTTGCAGAATATAATTTCAAGATTCCAAATTGTTTCTGGACAAAAAGTGATCGTGAGTTTTATTCACGATGAATTCGTCGTTCAAATCCCCTTAATAAAATTGAATCATGAAAGTACTAATCATTGAAGATGAAAAATTAGCTTCCGATCGTTTAACAAAAATGATTTTGGAGCTTGAACCTACTGCCGAAATTGTAGGTGCATTCGTAAGTGTAAAATCATCCGTTGAATGGTTGAAATCACACACCGCTCCGAATGTGATTATGATGGATATCAATTTGGCGGATGGACAAAGCTTTGAAATCTTCTCGATGGTAGAAGTAAAAACACCAGTCATTTTTACAACAGCTTATGATCAACATGCATTGGATGCATTTAAAGTAAGTAGTATCGACTATCTATTGAAGCCCATTAAAATGGAGGAGTTAAAGCGTGCTTTTGATAAGTTACATTCTTTCAATGAAGAGAATGCAAAGCAAATGGAAATTTTGTTGAAGAAATTCGCTATTCATTCTCGTGATTTTCAAAAAAGAATAGTAATTCGCTATGGCGATACTATCAAAATGGTGGAGGTAAGTGATGTAGCTTATTTTTACACAGAGGAAAAGATTAATTACCTGTGTACACATGCTGATTTACGTTATCCGGTTGACCACAACTTGGATGAGTTGGAACATATGTTAGATCCTAGCGTTTTTTTTAGAATAAATAGGCAGTTTATAGTAAATATTCATGCTATCGATAAAATGTTAGCATGGTCGAAGTCAAGGGTGAAGGTGGTTCTACGCCCTCCAAGTAAAGAGGATACCATAGTAAGTACGGAGCGCTCACCGCATTTTAAAGGCTGGTTGACCGGAAATGGCTAAATCGATTTCATAATACACTATTTTCCCGTTCAGTGTTTTTTTTTCCTTGCTCAGAACATTTCAATTTTATTTGGTCAGGTGCGGATGTAATTTCGTATTATGATTAGAATTGGAAAAATTGATATCAGCAAAAGTGACTGGAAAATAGTCTTTGGTATATTTATATTTCTCTTTGCTTCATGTAAGCATGAAATTCCACAGCCTATTGTAACAACAGTTCCTGTTGACAATGGAAATGGGAATACATTGCCTTGTGATAGTGATAGCGTTTATTTTAATATGCAGATATTACCTTTTCTAATAGCAAACTGCGCACAACCTGGTTGTCATGATGCCGCATCGCATGAGGATGGTATAACAATTACCTCGTATCAAACATTGATGAATTCAGGGATTATTGTACCTGGCGACCCCAATGACGGTGATTTTATGGATGTAATTACTACTTCTGATCCGAATGATAGAATGCCCCCACCACCTGCCCCTCTTTTAACAAGCCAACAAATACAATTAATTCAGACCTGGATTACTCAAGGAGCCCAAAACTTAAATTGTGATGGTGGATGTGATACATCAAACGTAACTTATAATGCAGTTGTTAAACCCATCATGCAAAATAAATGTCAAGGTTGCCATCAAGGTACGAGCCCCGGAGGAGGTGTAAATCTCTCGACTTACTTAGGTGTTCAGGGTTCTGCCATCGATGGTTCTTTATTAGGATCTGTTGAACATGCTCCCGGTTGGAGTGCAATGCCAAAAAACACAAGTAAATTACCCGATTGTGATATTGCAAAAATTAGAATATGGGTTAATGCTGGATCTCCTAATAATTAGTAAAATGCGTTGCTTACTATTTCTTATCTATAAATTAATACAAAAGTGGAATTATTAAAACGACTTCCCAATTCTTTGATCCTTGTCACTCTGCTGACACTCCTTTTTTCAGGATGTTATTATGATGTAGAGGAAGAATTGTATCCCAATAATGGTGTGTGTGATACAAGTAATGTTACTTATACCTTAACAATTGCACCAATCTTGAATAGTAGCTGCAACGCTTGTCATAGTGGTGCTGCTCCAAGTGGAAATATTGATTTGAGTAATTATGCAAATGTAAAATTGTATGCTGATGATGGCTCTCTCTATGGATCAATGAGCCATGATCCCAATTGGTCACAAATGCCTCAAGGAGGAAATAAAGTGGATGATTGCACTTTACTGAAAGTAAAAGTTTGGATTGATAATGGAGCAACGAATTAAATGAATATGAAAAAAATTGGATGGACATTATTAGCTCTTGTAAGTATTGTAGGGTTAATTGGATATTATTTATACAATAAACCAGTCGATAGTTTGGAAAACGTAAAACCTACAGCTACCTTATCAGCTGACTCGATCTTTCAACTGTTTGAGCAAAATGAAATGATATCAAATGAACTTTATTTGAATAAAGTAATTTCTGTTTCAGGCAAAATTCAAAATGTGCTAGCAGATACAAGCGGTGTCGCTATTACTTTGCAAACAAGTTCTGGTCTTTTTGGTGTTACTTGTAAAATGGATGAAACGAATTTAGATGTTTCACATTATTCTGAGGGTCAAACGGTGAAAATAAAAGGATTATGCACAGGTTATTTGATGGATGTGATTTTAATTCGATGTGTAGTAGAAAGTAATTAGTAAAATCAAAACATACAAAACATAAAAAATAAAAAAATGAATAAAGCGCGTTTAATGTCAATTGCAATTATTGCAATAGTAATGTCTACCGCATTCGGTATATTAAGTGATAATGGGAAAGCTGGTTATACCGGTTCTCCAAGCGAATTGAATTGCGACGACTGTCACAGTACATTTGGAAGTTCAAATACAGGTACTGGTTCTATTTATGTTACTTCTTCTATGAACAACTGGCAGTATGTGCCAGGCCAAACCTATACGGTGAATGTCATTGTAAAGCAAAGTGGAAAACCACTTTTTGGAATAGGGTTTGAAGCACTTACTTCCACGAATGCCAATGCCGGTTCTTTAGTAATTACCAATCCTGCTAATACACAAATTAAAACTAAAACAGTGAGTGGTATAACTCGAAATAATGTAGTACATCAGTTAAATGGAGGGATGCATGCTGATTCTGCCATTTTTACTTTTAATTGGGTTGCACCTTCTGCAAACATTGGAAATGTTACATTTTATTTTGCAGGGATTGCTGCTAATAATAATGGTAATGAAAATAATGATTATGTTTATAATAGTTCTAAGGTGGTTACTCCTGCAAGTGCCACTGGAATTCTTGAACAAAGTAAAACTATTTCAGAGTTTAAATCTTATGTAAACACCGAAGGTCGAATTGCAATAGAGTTTCAATCGGCAACAGCTGACCAATCACGCATTAATTTGTACGATATGGATGGTCGAATGATCAGTTCGCAATTGATCGAAAGTCATTCAATTGGCGAAGTGAAATCAAGTATTTCAGTTCCTGCTGAATTAAAAAGCGGAAATTATATCGTATCCATTTTATCAAGTAATCAAAAACTAAGTTCAAAAATATTTATCCCTTAAATTTTATAAAATTATGAAAACCTATTTAAGTATTATCGTGATGTTAGTTCTGTTTTCTGTTCAATCAGAAGCACAAAACAGATATTTTACCCGTACAGGAAAAGTGTATTTCTTATCAGATGCTCCGCTTGAAAAAATTGATGCTAAAAATTCTCAAGCAACAAGTGTTTTTGATGCTACCTCAGGGCAGTTTGAATTCGCAATATTGATGAAAGCATTTGAATTTGAAAAGGCTTTGATGATGGAGCATTTTCATGAAAATTATGTGGAGTCAGATAAGTACCCGAAAGCTGTATTCAAAGGGGTTATCTCCAATATTGCTAAGGTGGATTGTACAAAGGATGGCGTCTACCCTGTACTTTATAAAGGTACATTAATGATGCATGGTGTAACGAAGGAAATGGAAGGCAAAGGGGTATTTACTGTGAAAGAAGGAAAGGTTGTTGCGCACAGTGATTTTACAATTCTAATAAGCGATTATAAAATTGAAATTCCAAGTTTGGTTAAAGAGAAAGTGTCAAATGAAGTTAAAATTGTTGTCGATGCCAATTATGCTAAGATGTAAATTATTTTATTTCATTTTTGGAGTTTGTTTCTTGATAAATTCTTCACCCATTGTTGCTCAAGATGATCTCTTGGATATGCTCGGTGAAGAAGAACAGAAGAAAGAATTTGTTAAGAATGCATTTAAAGCTACACGCGTCATCAGTGCTCAATCGTTAGAGCATGTTGGCGCTGGTGTTCTCGACTTTAGAATATTGCATCGATTCGGACGAGTGAATGGGGGCTCTAGAGAGGCTTATGGATTAGACCAAGCAACGATTAGACTTGGATTGGATTATGGAATTAGTAATCGAATTATGATTGGCCTAGGAAGATCTAGTAATAAAAAGGAAATAGATGGATTTGTAAAGTACCGTATGTTATGGCAAGGTAGGGGAAAAGGATCTGTTCCTTTCTCAATGATACTTCTTTCGGGCTTTTCTAAGGATGGACTCGAATGGGCAAAACCTGAAAGAGAGAATTATTATACCTCACGATTTTCTTATTTTGGTCAAGCATTGATTGGAAGAAAATTTTCGGATTCATTTAGTATGCAAATTATGCCTACCATCATACATCGTAATTTGGTAGCTAAAACTATTGATGAGCATGATATTTATTCAATAGGAGTAGGAGCCCGCATTAAACTTACTCGCCGGCTTTCATTCAACGCCGAGTATTTTTACAATTTGCCCGATCAGTTATCATTAACTAGTACAAATCCGCTTTCTTTCGGTTTTGATATTGAAACCGGTGGTCACGTATTCCAATTACATTTCACAAATGCCCTCGGCATGAATGAACGTTCATTAATCACCGATACAAATGGAAGTTGGGAAAAAGGCGATATCCATTTTGGATTTAATATTTCGAGAGTGTTTACTATTTCTACTCCTAAGGAATTTAGAAAGAAGAAGACAGATGATTAGTGAACGATGCACTGATTTTTCAATTACTAATTGTTAAGCATTAATTTCGATTTTAATTCAAGATTCTTTTAACCACAGAGTTTCTAACTATAATCCTAATTTTAATTTACCATTTCTTTCTTGCCCTCTTTCCCTTGAAGAGGCAGGGGAGAGGCCAATCTAATTAGGTAAAGAAATGTTGACCCAGAATGGGTCATATGTTTATAGAAAAAATGTGGTTTGTTGTTGTTCGACCCCTTCGGGGTCGTATATTTTTGCGGTCTTTTTTCTATAAGCATATGATGCCTTCGGCATCTTGATCCTTTATATAATGACATTGGGGGGAGAGGCTAAAATTTAATTTTAGCTGCAATCTATTTTTATTTTAGCAATAAGTATTGACTGAAGTAAATTCGAAATTTCATGTATTGACTTTGCAAATAACTAAGATGGCTAGTGATGAAATTATTGATGAGTATTGTGCAAATCCATTTTTTTGATAATTTCATTTTCAACTTTAATGTAGTTAAGTACTGATTTAACCATCAATTTTACCATTTTAAGGAAATTTATTTTACCTATCAGTAAGTAGTTCTCACATTTGTTTCGAACTTAAAAAATTAATTAAAATGAAAAAAATGAAACTCACAATTTTAACATTGTTAATCGCAGTGTTATCGGTGCACCAATTAAGTGCTCAATGCCCTACTCCTTCTGGATTGGCAGCTTCAACAATGGGAGCAAACAGTTCATCTTTAACTTGGCAATCTGTAAGTGGTGTGACTAGTTATTTAGTGAAGGTAGAAAATGGTAGAAATAATCCAACTACGTTTTTAGTAACCGGAACCACAGTTAATCCTGTGTTTACTGTGAATGGATTAACAGGTGGATTTGTATATAAATTTAAAGTCAGATCTAATTGTGGCGGAAACCACAGCAGCTGGTCTCCTTGGTTTACTTTTGTTGCTGGTGGTGGCGCTATTAATTGTAATTTATTAACTGGACTTACAATATCTAATACTACATCTACTGGAAGTACTTTTTCCTGGAATGCCAGTGCAGGCGGTTTGGGTTATGGAGTGAAAGTAGAAGACGGATCAGGGAATCCGATAAATTTTTCTTTTGTTGCTAATACACTCACAAATAGTTACTCGATCACAGGTTTAAATCCATCAACTAATTATAAAGTAAAAATTAGAAAACTCTGTGCTGTTGGTGTTACAGGTCCTTGGTCTGCTTGGATGCCTTTTACAACTGCTGCTTTGCGTTTAGGTCAAGGTGATGATGTAGCAGAGAATTCTTTGATAAAGTTGTCTCCAAATCCTGCAAGTGATTTTTTCGAATTGAAAGTTTTAGATGGATCTGATGAAAAAATTGAATTAGTTCAGCTTTATGATTTAACTGGTAAAATGGTAGCTAATTTATTTGTAAGTGATGAAAACATATCTAAATTTCCTATTCAAGATTTACACAACGGAGTTTATATTGTAAAGATTCAAACTAACAATAATAGTATTTCAAAAAGATTAATTATTGCGAAGTAGTACATTCATAAAAGGTGGTTGTATTTTCATACAACCACCTTTTATTTACTTTTATAAGCATGTAATTTAGAATTTAATTTTTAATGAATGCTTTATCAATAGAAAAATAAATGATAAGCCCTTTTAAAATATTGCCCAAGCTTTCTAAGTGGCTTCATAATCATGGTTGACATTTTTGGTTTCATCTCGTTAATCTTCCAAGCCATCTTGTCTTCTAAATTGGCTTTTAACTTTACGAAGAAACTTACGTTACTTACACCACCCATTCGCATCTTTACAATAACCTCATTTAAATAGGCTAATTTAATTTGATTCTTGTGAATCAAACGTAACATCAATTCGTAATCGGCAGATAGTTTTAATTCGGTGTTGAAGCCACCATATTTTTCATACGTATCTTTTTTAACAAAGAAAGTAGGGTGTGGAGGCATCCATCCTTTTAAGAAATCCCCCTCTTGGTAAGCTCCAGATTCCCAAGTACGCATCACTTTGTCAGTATCGTTACGATTTACAAATACTAAATCAGCATAAACACCTTCGGCATCCGGATGGTCTTGAAAAGTCTTAACGATTTTACTTAGTACTTGTGGATTCGAATATAAATCATCAGAGTGCAACATGCCAATAATATCACCCGTGGCATGTTTTATACCCTTGTTTAAAGCATCATATAAACCTTTGTCTTTTTCAGAAACAATTTTTGAAATTTTGTCTTTATACTTTTCTGCAATTTGTAAAGTAGCGTCTTTCGATTTTCCATCAATGATTAAATATTCAACATTCGGATAGTCTTGCATTACTACCGATTTGATAGTATCTTCAACTGTTGCAGCACTGTTATAGGTAATGGTAATAATGGATATTTTCATGCGAAAGACTAAATTATTGATCAGAAATGTTTCGTTGCCGGATTTTGAGTGCTGGGTTTCCTTTATACAGAGAATATGCGGCTAAGGTTTCTGTAGCTACAGAGTCAACCGCTAGTACGGAATGTGTTTTTAGCGTTACTCCTGGGCAAACTACCGACATAGCACCTACCCAAGCCCCATCTTCAAGCGTAACGGGTTTGACAATCAGGTCAAATGATGTCTTTTTATAGTTGTGATTGCCACAGAGGATAAATGCACCTTGACTCACACAACAATGGCTCCCAATGGTCACTCTCGCTAAATTATCGATCCAGACGCGCTCTCCAATCCAAGTGTAATCGCCAATAGACAGTAACCAAGGATATTTAATATTTACTCCAGGTTTAATCACAACGCCTCTCCCCACCGCTGCTCCGAATAACCGAAGTAAAAAAACTTTTAGCCCACTAAAGGGATTTAAATGATTCATGAAAAATAAAATATTAATGAAGTACCAAGATATTCTAGTAATAATATTACCTCCCGGTTGATACCAGCTGTTATTGTATTTTGATAAATCTGTTTTTCCGATTGACATTTTTTCTCTCTTTTATGAAAAGAGTTCTTTATGTTGTTGTATGGATTCTGGATGAAATATAATGCTGCTTGCTAATCTTTGTGCTGATAGATTCCAAGTATTATAGGTTTCGTCATTCATCTCTGCAGCTTCATGTAATACCTTGAGAATTTTACTTTCATCTTGTAATGATACATCCCATCCTGCTAAACTTTTTTCTAGGTTTCTCCAAGGCGTTTGATCACTAATGATAACTGGACAACCTGCCGCCATACTTTCAATAATGGAATGACCGAAATTTTCATTAAAGGTAAGTAAAATACTAAAATGATAGTTTTTAAGCGTTTCAGCAACCTTGTCATTGGCTATGGCGCCCCTGTAATTCACTTTAATATGGGGAGGTAAGGTCGATATGATGGATTCACACTTCGACCAATACACGGCATCCTCGATAGGTCCAAAAATGTCAAATTGAATTTGATGTTGAGATGAACTTTTTGCAAGTAGAAGCAAGGTCCCTTCTAGGTTTTTTTTGAAGGATATCCGAGAAAGAAATGCAATTTTCATTTCTCCTTGTTTCTTTACTTTTTTGATGGGCTTTATTTCTGTTCCTTCACTTAAGTTCAAAGCAACTTTTGTAGATGCACTTTTTCCAAAAATCTTTTTTATTTCTGCTTCTTCAGAAGTAGAAGAGGCATGCCATCGAATTGTTGAACAGAGTCCAGTTACTTTCATCCATGTTAAGAAGACTTTTTTCTTTGCAGATTTAATTTGCAACGCACCTTGTCCTAACATACCTCGAGGAGCTAAAATTACTTTACGAACTGGAAAGTGTCGCTTTCGTGCAAGTAATGGAAAAACGGTAAACACTTTAGAGAATACCGAATTCAGATAAATGAAATCGGCACGCTCTTCTTTTATGATCTTTAAGATTTCTTTGTAATTCCGTTTTATTTGTGACAAATAAATAACTTCGCATCCATCTGGCCCTTTTGTCCATCGGTCGCTAATAATATTCGCATATGGAGTTGCTTCGTGTAAATCCATATCCGAAGTAACAATACGAAAGTCATATTCATTTTTTAATTGACTATACATATTTGCAATAGATCGAATGGGACCACCCGCTTTGTATCCCGGTAAATACCAGTCTACGAAAATTAATATTTTTTTCTTTTGATTCACTTTTGCAAAGATCAGGAATTGATCTGATTCTTTTCCATCCAATTTTCTAGCACCGTACATAACCACATGTCGAGCCAACGCACCTGCTTATCTCCTTTCTGAAAGCGACTCCAAGTATCTAACAGATAGTCACCCTGAATGAAATCTCGCTTTGCTAAATTTTGAATGGAGTGCTCACACAAGGGCTTCAGTTCTTTTCGTAACCATACTTCCCAAGGAAATACGAATCCCATCTTCGGTCGATGCACCACCTCAGGTGGAAGTAAAGTGCCTAAGCTATCTACTAATAATTTTTTAGGAATGATGGGCTTTTTGTACTCGTCCGAGATTCCTAACACATATTCTACTAACTGATAATCTAAGAACGGTACTCGCACCTCTAAAGCCACCGCCATGCTCATCTGGTCCGTGTCACGAAGTAATACGTTTTGCATGTAACTGGTAATTTCTGCAATGCTGACTTGACTTAACAACGGGATTGCCTTACCGTTATGGTCCAATTCAATATCTAAAACTCGTTGCATCGCATCCGCGGAAAAAGTTTTTAGACTAAGAATAGATTTTACATAATCTGGTGATCCAACTTGCCTGGAGAGCGGAAATGTATTTCTTAAACTTGCATCCTTTAATCCTAATACTTGAGCCATTTTCGCAGAAGAAGTATCTTTCTTCACGCTCGCATAAAGGCGACCTGCCAATTGCCTTAAAGACTGTGGGAATTGATATAGCCAAGCTTGCTCTTGTAATTTTACACTGCGATTGAATACCGGGTATCCAGCAAAGATCTCATCCCCACCTAAACCGGATAATGCCATGGTGATTCCAGCCTGACGAGTAATCTTGGAGACCGTGTACGAGTTTGGTCCATCTCCACTCGGATGGTCAAGGGATGCGAGTGCTTCTGGTAATTCACGTAGGAAATCATCTGGTGTTAGTCGGAATTCATGATGATCGGTTCCAAATTTATTCGCAACTAATCGCGCAAATTTCGCTTCACTAAATTCTTCTTCGTCAAAAACAATGGTAAATGTTTTTACTTGTTGAGTTTGAATCTGACTCATCAATCCAACAACAGCACTAGAATCAATTCCTCCACTTAAAAATGCACCAAAAGGTACATCGCTTATTAATCTTCTTTCAACGGCATTGTATAAAAGTGTATGAACATCTTTGCATACTTCAGTATATTTTTTTCCTTCAGAAGCAGAAGAATAATTCTCACGAGGAGACCACCATCGTTGAATATCCATTTTCCCCTCTTTCAAAGTGAGATGATGCCCAGGTAAGAGCATAAAGATATCTTTTACGAGCGTGTTGGGTGCATGCACCGTTTGATAGCTAAAATACTCTTGCAATACATCCTTATTAATTTTTCGAGGCACAAGTCCAGACGCTAATATTCCCCGCACTTCAGAGCTAAATAAGAAAACTTCATTTTGCATCGAATAGTAAAGCGGTTTGATGCCCAATCGGTCACGTGCAATAAATAATTCCTTGGTTTGTTTATTCCATATAGCAAAAGAGAACATACCATTGAACTTGTGTAAGCATTCCTTTCCCCATGTTACATAGGCAGCAAGAATTACTTCAGTATCATTTTGTGATTTAAATAAATAGTTCGGAAGCTCTTTTCTGATTTCTTTAAAATTGTAAATTTCTCCGTTGAAAACAATGCAAAGATTTTCATACTGATCAAACATCGGTTGGTGTCCTGCTGGACTTAAATCCAAGATAGCTAGACGACGATGTCCTAAAGCTATATTTTCTTCAACAAATAATCCATCGTCATCAGGTCCACGATGTGCAATGGCATCATTCATGCCAGTAACATAACGATACGCTACGTCCGTGCTTTTCAATCCATATATTCCACTTATGCCACACATAGTATTATTGTTCCATTATTTTCCAAACGGTGTCAGCCCATATTTTTGGTGTTATATTCTGTGACAGTTTTTTACTTTCTTCTCCCATGCTAAGCAATACATCATCATTTAACTGAATGATTTTTATAAGGGCTTCCCTTACGGACGAAACGCTTTTTGGTTGGGTAAAAAAACCATTTTTTCCTTCATGGAGAAATGCTGTAGCAGCACTGGTTGTTGAACTGCAAATAAGCGGAAAACCTGCTGCAGCAAATTCATGGACCACCACACCCCAATGCTCATAGTGAGCAGGAAGAATAAATACACCAGTTTGTGCTAAGTACGGAGCTAACTCTTCCGGTTGAATAAAACCTATCTTTTTGATGGATGGATGATCCGGAAATTCAGCATCTAATTCCCCTTTTCCAATACACCATAACTCCCAATCTTTCCGCTCCTCAGTCGTTAACGATGAAAAGGCAATCCACAATTCACGTATTCCTTTCAATTCGGTATATCGACCCATGAATATAAAACGATGAGGAAAGGATTGTTTTTTACTTTCTCTATTTTGTTCTTCATAATTCGCAAACAAAGGAGTATCGGCAGAATACATGCCCATTAATAACCTCTCGTTCTTAAAACCAAGTTTGCGGGCATACTTGGCGTTAGGTTCTCCGGGTACCCAACAATGTGTAAACAATGCGGGGAGGTATAATGGTCCCATTAAACTTGCCACTCGTTGTTTTAAAGTTCCAAGCCAAGGATTGTCTAAACTTAATACTACAGGAATTTTCTTTTTTAAATATTTCGCAACACCCAAATATCCTTTGTCCGCCCATCCACATATAAAAACAAAGTCAGGATTAATATGCTTTACCAATTCTATGAGAGATGAATTATTATAATCTTTCCGTTCGTACAATTTAATATTTTCTTTTAAATTGAATTGAAAAGGAGCAACGGCTACTATTGGATAGCGCATAAGATGTACTTCAACTGCGTGTGAAGCTGCTAACTGTTCCACACAGGCTTGCACATATCCGGCTAACTCAAAGTACAGGAAGAGTGCTTTCTTTCGCGGTAGGGTCATGTGTATTATACTGTAATAGAGTTATGGCTAAAAGTGCAATGATGGTAAATGGATTTAAGGAAGCTTGAAACCAGGCTTCAAATGAAATAGAGAACATAATGGCAAACATGGTTGGAAATGCAAGGTGATTGTTTCTTGAAGCTCTTATAAAATTTGAAAAGAATCCATATAGGTAAAAGCATAATCCAACAATACCTGTATTTAACCAAATAGCTAAGTACGTATTGTGAACACCACCTTGATGACCGAGTATATTTAACCAATTTTTATTTTTTTCGAAGAGCCATTCCTCAAAGGCAAAACCTCTTCCTAAAAAGAAATAATATTTTTGAATTTGTTCCATTGCAAAAGTCCATGCAATCAATCGACCTGATCCATCATTCAAATGTTCTACACGCATGTATGCGCCTAATCCCAAACTAGTAATGATGTAGGGTAGGTTCTCATTGATGATTTGAAACAAAAGTGCAACCACTAGCACAATCACAAATCCAATCCAAGGGGAAAGTTTATAGAATCGTGCAAACATCATGAAAATCATTATTGAAAAAATAGAGTTGCGTGAACTTGCCAATAGAATGGACAGGATGATTGCTCCAAAAACGATAATTTTTTCAGGAAGTGTAAATATTTTCGGAAACATTTCAATAGCAATGTAAACCACAATGAAAAACAAAGTACTAAATGTACCAACGCCATTTGGATTTCCTAAAAGTCCATTGTATCGACCTTCTAAATAAGTCCAATCTGCGGGTAAAATAAAAATCATAATAAACGCTATGATATATAATATGGTACCCATCCATATTGTCTTTCTTAAAAAATCTTGACCTTCCACTTGCAGTTGGCGAAGAAAGTAATTGGGAATTACGGCCACCATTAAAAAGAATGAAAGTGTTTTTTGAAAGGATAAAATAGGAGTAGGATGTTTAGTACTGAGAAAGAAGGCTAATATAAAAAAAGGAATAAACGCGTAGTATATTTTACTTCTTAGTGGAAAATTTTTTGAATTGAGAAAGAAGAAGGCACATGCTGTTAATAGAGCAATGTCTTTTCCGAGGGTTGCAAAATTAAATTCCCAATGTCGATTGTCGGATAAATAACATATTAACGCAATAGATAATACAATTTCTGTATAATATCCCTTTTGACGATAAATTAAAAAAGCAGCAGGAACCAATGCCATGGCAGTGATATCAACCGCAATACCAACAAACACCCAGATGAGTGAGATGATAATGAATTGGTAGTTCTCTTTCGCGTAGGTTAGCATCCTTAGGCCATGAAATTATCAAATAAATCAAGATGCAGGCGTGCTACTTTTTTCCAAGTGAATTTTTCGACCACTTTTTGATAAGATTTATCCGATAATGCTTTCTTTTCTTCAGGTTTTAATTGGTAAAATTGTTGAATCGCCCATTTTAGCGCCCTAATATTAGCCGTTTCGATTATATACCCATTATCGGAATTCACTAACTCGGCAGTAGCTCCAGTATCCGTTACAATGATGGGCATGGAGGCTGCCATAGCTTCTAAAACTACGGTGGGCATGCCCTCAAAAAGGGTGGGAAATACAAATAAATCGTTGCTTTCGTATAAAGAAATTAAAAGTTCATCATCTGCAAATCCCACGAAATTCACGTTTGGGAAATTATATTCTTTAATATACTGTTCATATAATGGACCCTTCCCAACAATATTAAATTGGAGTCGATTCATGTACCCTTCTTTATTGAGTTGGCGAACAGCTTCCATTAATATATTTATTCCTTTATTGAATGCAAATCGACCGACAAAGAGTAAAGAAATTTTTTCATCTGTAAACTTTCGCTCTAGAGGAGGTCCAGGATTTACAGCATTTGGTAGAACGACTACTTTACTTTTTCCATTTACTATTTCCTTGTGTAAAATGTGCGTTAGTTTTCCTCCAAGAGAAATGATTTTTGCAGTATGTCTGAATTGATATTTTTCTAATACCCGTAACGGAAGCGTTTTTATTCGATCTGTGAATGTCAAACTTTGAAAAGGTTCTAATCCATGAGGATTGACTATCGTTCTATTTCCGATTTTGGGCAAACCTTTTAATACACTGAGTCCTTGTGCATACACGATGGCATTAGGATATTGTTTGATGATTGCAAAAGTAAGTTTAGAATATTCCCAACATTTTTTAATGTAGAATCCATCAAATTTAAATGGGATACTGATTTCTTTTATGCCCATTTCAGGTCGAAAGACAACTTGGGTGTGGGGATGAACTACAATTAAATCAATTTCATTTGTTTTTGCAAGTTCTTCAATAAGCAGAAAAGAATGACGTTGCATACCACCAACCGCATGAGGAAAAACCCCATCCGTAATGAATAAAAGTTGTTTGCGCACAGTTGTTATTTTTCGATTAGCGTTCTAATTCCTTCGTTAATCCCAATGAGTGGTTCCCAGCCAATGGACTTCAATTTGCTTACATCTGCTAATAAATGCATGCGTTCTACTTTGCGTACACGATTAGGATCCACTTCAATTTCTATTTTCTCTCCTAACTCTGTTGTAAAAGCATCTACGATTTCAGTAACCGCATACTCTATACCACGCCCTAAATTGAAGGTGTCAATTCCGGAGTTTACTTTTTGTAATAAAGTAGATACAGCATTGGCCATATCGGAAGTATGAATAAAATCACGCTTAGGAGTTAAATTTCCCAGGTTGATTTTTCGTAATCCACTATTAACTTGATTTTGTATTTCAGGAATCAGATGTGGATTGGTTTCGTTCGGACCAAAAGCATTGAAGAATCTACAAATAATGGTTGGTGTACCAGTCATTAAATGAAATTCATTGCATAAATGTTCTCCTGTCAATTTACTTAAGCCGTAAACATCCAAAGGACCAGTTTGATGTTTCTCAGTTACCGCTTCGTCATATATGGGATATACTGCCGCTGTTGAAGCAAAAAATAATTTCTTTATTTTTTGCTTTTGGCAAGCCTGAAGAATATGTGTCGTACCACGAATATTTATGTCGCTCGACTCGTAAGGGTGTTGATTACAATAGGGGATAAAATGAACGGCAGCAAGATGAATTACTATGTCAGGTTGTATTATTGCAAAGGCTTCATCAATTTTTTCCTTGTCTCGAATATCGATATGGAAGAAATGACTATCTGGCACTGAAATAAACGCTCTTTTTCCAAAGGAAAGATTATCAATTACAAATATTTCATGATTTTCTTTTTGCAGTTTGTTGATCACAGCGCTGCCAATAAATCCTGCCCCCCCAGTGATAAGTGTTTTCATATTTATTTACTATAGTTTAATTGAGTCTTAATTTAGTTCAATTAAGATTTTTCATTAATTCACTGTAATTATTTAATTGCGCATTTTTTGTAAAGTGTAGATTTACCAGATTGATCATCCTAGATCGAGTTGTAAAATCAACATTCTGAATATTTGGTAAGGGTTTACCGTTAGCAATGATTCCACATTGATGCACTTTTACAAAATCACTGTAATCGCCAATATTATTCGTGATAATTACCTGAAGACCTGCACTTAGATATTCTGCAAATTTTGTAGGCGATGCAACGCGATTGGTTACACTGTCTTCTCTGATTAATATTCCCATATCACAAGCCGATAAAACAATGGGTACCTCTTGATGATTCACCCATTTTTGCATGATTTGACCTGGGAATTCTTTTTCTAATTTCTGGATATTAGCTTCAGGCTTAGAAAGAAAAAGTACTTTATTATCTGATTTTTGATTTAAGAAGGGAGCCAGGTAATTGTATAATATAGAAAAGGACTGCCAACCAGCTGTAGAACCAGAATAAGCCAAAACAATGTCTTGAGACTGAAGCCCTATGTTTTCTCGTGCTTGCTTTTTCTCAATATCAGTCGGTGTTTTGGGTGAAAAGCTACTGTTTAAAGTGCATGGAATAACCACATGCTTTCCGGAGGCATAACTATATTGTTTATGCCAATAATCGATGAGTTTTTCCGTCACCGCAATTCGATAATCACTTTCAATTACTGCTCGTTGTTCGAGATGATCAATTTCTTTTTTCCATTGATCCACTACATTTACTTCATACTCTCTCCATTCCGCAGCTATTGCACCCCTACCATCAAAACAAACGTTCTTTACACTTGTAGAATTTCTTATTTTAAGCGCCATATTGGCTGCGATAACATTTCGAGCAATGATACTGGTAGGTCGTAAAAAAAAACAAAGAATCCACAATTGAAAAACATTTATTCTCCAATAGGTAGCCCTGGGTAACATAGGTAGAATGATTGCATTTGGTAATTCTTTCTTTATTATTTTTCTGCTACTGCTGAAATCATGTAATGAAATAAAGGCAACCAATCGAATGTTTGCATTTAGTTTAAGATTTAAAAATGAAATTACATCAGCAACCTGACTAGAGAATACTCCAGATGGCGGTTCGGCATATGTTAAGTAAAATTTCATTTAAAATTTAAAGTGATTTTTAATGGATCGTATCGTTTGGTGGATTTACAATTCTACTTGCTAATTCGGCAATCCTAAATCCAAAAATATTATATACTGATAGATATTTTTTTGATGTAGAAAGTGTCGGTTCGTTAATCTTGATTTGTTGAATATATTTTTGATGTAATTTAATCGCTTCTTTTTTATTGTACTTGTAAAGAATGCGTATACTGTCAAACATGATTTTTCGAAATGATTCTAATCGCTGGGGTTTGAGCATAGAATTTGCCGATAAGTACTGGTAAATCCTTTCTCTTAAATTAATAAATCGAATCCATTTTCCAGCGGGATCCGATTTGGTAATGGATCCACTGATTCGTTCTCTGTTATAACTAATAATTTTTGAATCAAACAGTACTAAACTTCCAGAGACAAGCATCCTAAACATTAAATCATATTCCTGGCTACTTAATAGTTCTTCTGTCCATCCCCTAACAGCAATTACATTTTCTCTTCGGTATAAATTGGATGTTGTAACTCCTAATCTTCCTTCTAAAAGGCCACACCATGAATCATCGGCAGGGAACGTATAGGTCTCAAATGTTCCATCAATATTTTTGTGTTGAAAGTCATTCACGATAATATCAGGTGAATAACTACATTCAGAAATAATTTTAATCTGATGTTCAAATTTATCTGGAAATAAAATGTCATCCGCATCAAAAAATTGGATAAAATCACCCTTCGCAATGGCTAAACCTCTATTCCGAGTATAAGTAGCACCTCTATTTTTTTCATTTAAATAGAGGAATATTTTGTTGGGAAATTTCTCTTGTAGGTTTCGTATTATTTTAATCGTGTTATCAGTTGAGCCATCATCAATGCAGATAATTTCTCTAGCAGGATGAGTTTGATTAAGGACAGATTGTAATCCTTCCTCAATGTATGTCTCAACATTGTAACAGGGAATTATGACGGAAATAGACACCATTATTTCTGAACTGGTTTAAGTTTTAAATAATTATCTGCAATCTTCATATAGTCAGTTTCAATCTTGTGATTCTTATAAACTGATTTTAAGAATTTATCAAATATATAGAGATTATGACGCCCCAGCATTTTTGGGTGGGAGACAAGATGTAAAAAATTCGTTTGAATTAAATGTTGTTTATAAATATAGAGCTTCATTAAACTTAAATTTTCAAACGAAGCTACTTCGTGGGTTCTACTGAAAATACTAATTCCTTTAGTAGAACGTGGTTGATGACCTTCAATTGGATAAGATGCTTGTCCTTCTCCCCTCCCATAATCTTTGTCTAAATTGAAAATATTAAGTAGTTTTTTATAAATTCTATCCAGTATATCTAGGTTTTTGGAAATTGGAATTAGCGAACTTCCAATTTGAATAAATTTTCCATTTAAATCTTCTTCTACCACTTTGTTTTCAAAATGATAGACATGATCTTTCGGTGCATCCGAATAGTCAAAGAATTGAGCATTTGAAAATTGATACAATCCATTAACAACGGTTAAATCATATAAAATTCCGTGTTCAATAAATTGATCCTTGATATCACTAAAAGGTTGAATGGACCATCCTCCTGCACGAAAGGCATTTATTTTATAGTTCGGAAAATGAGGAAGAATAATATCTTTTAGTATTTGAACCGAAGAAGTGAAGACTTCCTTTTTGTCAACATTAGACAATTGATGGAATCGATATCTTGAAATATTCAATAAATCAAATTCGCGCGTAGTTGGATCATAAATAGCATCTAACCAGTGTGGGTGAATATGAGGTTGAACATAATGTCCAGCTTTCACCATTTCGAT
Source organism: uncultured Bacteroidota bacterium (assembly GCA_903922455.1). Taxonomy (GTDB): domain Bacteria; phylum Bacteroidota; class Bacteroidia; order AKYH767-A; family OLB10; genus JAJTFW01. Next base: position 20,387 of record CAIXTT010000312.1, read on the forward strand.
CAATTGATTTCCTATTTCTTTTAGATCTTCTAAGCATTCTGGATTTGTTTTCCCTTGTTCTTTTAATCGACATAAATAGGTAGCATCAACGAAAAAAACAGCTTTTGCACCATATAGTTTTAATTTATCTAGCAAAAGTTGAGTTGGCTGTAGTATACAGTCTAAGGGACGGCCGCTTCTTCTTCCAAGAAAAAGTTCATAGTCAAAAGTGATGAGTAAGTTTTTTTTGCTCATAAAAGTATTTTAATATTTTGGTTTTACTTTAGGTTCTGCAATCAGCAGGTATCCGTTTTCAAATGTACGATTCCCCGGTTCATATGGCTTCGCATCATAAAGGTCAATGATTCTACCATCAAAACAATGTTCGTGGGTGATTATTTTATAATTATTTCGAAGTTTATGTTCAATTTTTCTGGGACTATATTCAACGTAGTATAAATCAGGGTATAAGGTGTCTTTTAAATTTAATGCATGTGGATATTGAATCAATAATTTCCCATCAGGCTCTAAAAGTAAGTGAACTTTTCTAAAAAAAGCCATCAAACGGCTGGGTGGCATAAATTCTAGAATGGAAACACTGTAAATAAGTTTGAATTTGTGATTAAAGTCATGGTTTAAAAAGTTATCTAAAATAATTGTTGCCGTCGGCATACGCTTTCTAGCCAGATTTACCATATCGTTGTTGATGTCTATTCCAGTTAAATCATATTTTCCTTCCCATCTTTTTAAGTACGCACCTGCGCCACACTCAATATCAAGAATTCGATCTCCCTCGTTGAGATTTTGTTCAACGAGTGTTTCCAATCGAACATGTATTTTATCAATGGCTTCTTGTACAGTAGGCTTTTCAGAAAATCCTGCCATCTTTTGCAGACTTAAATTAGTATCGATCTTGTTGCGCTTGTAAGTTCCTAAACGAGATGTCAATATCGAATCTATCCCCAACTTAATGAAGATATTGTTCAACAAAATATTGTTAGTTAAGAAAAAAAATAATTTCGAAATCATCTATGCGGCCATTAATTCTTGATCAATTATATCAGTCTTTATATCTCGGTTTTTGATTTTTTGTATTAAATCATAAACTTTTATTGTGGTATTTGCTAAATCCATTTTCCATAAGAAACCTTCCTTAAGATTTCCTCCAAAACCTTTTTTAAATCGAAACACACCTTCTAATGCTTCATGATGACTTCCTATTCGTACACCCACTAAGTCATATTTTTGAACTCCAATATCACGAAGTTTTTTCATGGTTTCATAGTGTAAATATTTTATTCCACCATACAATTTTGAAGTTCCTACAGATCCAGCATGAGTACACAAGGAAGTATGTTTACTATAATTAATAAATATTGCACCAATAGGTTGGTCTCTATCATAAACCACAGCGGTCAATGTATTTTCATTGCCTAAGTATTTTCTGCAGTCATCAAAATATTTTTGGGTGTCTTGATGAATTCCTGCACGCTGAGTAGTCATGCTATACAAAGAGTAAAAATCTTTATGTACTTCTTCACCAAACTTCACTACAGCACCATTTTTTATACTGTGTTGAATCGCTTTTTTATACTTTGGATCGTATGAATTTAATAACTCCTCATCCGTGGCAAATAAAGCCAATTGGGTGATGTATGTTCCAAACGGAATCCATTTTGCATTTTTTGGCACAGCAGAAATAATTCCTGCTGGATGTGGTTGAATAATGCGGTGAGCAATATGCTTTTTTGTCAATGTTTGAATGAGTCTATTGAAAAAAAGTAACTGCTCTGACGAATCTAGTTCTACTCCATTTCTTATGGGCGCATTTAATAACTGAGCTTCACGAATAAACAATTTCGATTCAATGGCAATAGGTAGCCAAGCATTTAGTTCAACATCTTTTATCAATATAATATTTTTATTATATTGATAAAGGTAAAATTCTGAAAACCCAGATAAAAACTGGGCAGGCCAAACCTCACTATTTATTTCAGATGGTGGCAAGGAATAGTTTCTGTCTGTATAGCTATATATTTCCATTATTGTATCGTTTCGTTTACTACAGATAATAGTTTTTTACAAATTTCAAGTATCCTTTCAGTTGAATGTCCGTCCCAAAGCGGTGGAACAGCTCCGGTTTTATACCGTCCCTCAATGATTTCATTAATTTTACCTTGAACTATCTTTATGTCAAATGGAACTAATTCATTGGTACCAATGGTAACGGTAGAAGGTCGCTCTGTATTGGGTCGGAGGGTAAGACACGAAACTCTTCGGAACGTTGTCTCCTCTTGTATTCCGCCACTATCGGTGATTACAAATTTACATTCAGAAGTAAGGCGTTGAAAGGCAAAATAATCCAAAGGCTCTGTTAGGATGAGTCGTTTGTTGTTTTTTACACGTTCGAGAAGCCCAAAATGTTCAATCTTACTTAATGTCCTTGGATGTATGGGGAATACTAAATCGTATTTCTGAGTAATGTATTCAATGATGTCAATGAGTTTCTCTAAGCCATCTTGATGATCCACCGTGGCAGGTCGATGCATAGTCATAAGAACATACTCTTTCGGAGTTAAATGATATTGTTCTAATACTCCGCTTTGTTGGATCTTATTTTCAAAACCAACGAGTGTATCGATCATGGTATTTCCAACAAAGTGAATTTTGTGTTTAGGTTTTCCCTCTTTCAATAAGTTGTCAATTCCACTTTGTTCGGTAACAAAAAAGTAATCACTAATTTCATCCGTTAACAATCGATTTATTTCTTCTGGCATCCCTCTGTCTGAACTGCGCAGTCCACTTTCTAAATGGGCTACTTTTCGTCCTGTTTTGTAGGCAGTAAAAGCAGCCGCAAAAGTTGAATTCACATCGCCAACTACCACGACTAAAGCAGGATCAAAATCATTGATCACTGATTCAATGCGAATCATGATTTCAGCCATTTGTTTGTTCGCAGTGTCCGGAGGAATATTTAAAAAGAAATCGGGCTCTAATTCAAATTGACGAAAAAACACATCCGCCATTTTATCGTCGTAGTGTTGTCCGGTATGAACAATCTTAATATCAAAAGGACGACCCATTTCTTCATTTACTTTTTTGAATCGAGTAATCTTGATAAAGTTAGGTCGAGTACCTACAACAATGAGAATTTTATTATTCATGTTCTTCAATTTTTACTTTTCTTTTTTAGATAAAATGATCCCATCTTTAATTAAATCTTCAATTAGCATTTTATTAAAACGGATGGTACCAATTTGATTCAAATGGGTTGGATCTGAATAAAAATTAATATTTCCCATTTCTTTGTAATTGGTATAGTCATAGTAAGGCACATTATATTTCTTTAATAATGGATTCACATCTGCTAAAAATTTATCATGATCTCTCATGGGGTAAATATGTGGAGTGGGATGTGAAACAGCTACGATTTTAATTCCTTCTTTTCGACAATATTCCAATAATATTCGCAAATATTTTTTTTGACTCGGGACAGCATTATATTTCCAATTCATTTTAGCAATATCTTTTCTCTTGGGGTCTAATCTTTTGCTTGCCTTTAAATATCCATTACGATAACCGATGGTATCAGTGTTTAATGGTTCCATCGTTTTGTTAAAATAGCGCAACGTGATCATGTTGAGGGCTCTAATGTCGCCAGACGAAAATGCAGTTGCAATCGCTGTTTTATCGTCATCTACATTCTGTATTATATCTGATTTAGATTCAATATCATTGTTCGCAAAAACTTTATCAAACATGTCTAAAATTAATAAGTTGCAATTATCCTTATTGATATGGTTTTTTATTATTTGATAGGAGCACATCATGTGCTGATTACTCGTTCCAAGATTATACATTTCCAAGTCATTTAAAGAGAAAACAAGTGGATCATATCCCCTATAGGCGTGAGAAGATCCTAATACAATTACATCCCACTTCTTTGTTCTATCAAATTGTTGAAACTTAAGATGTGTTCCTCCCCCTTTCCATAAATTTCCTTGTGTAGCTCGGTAGAGGAAAGGAATCCCTCCTGGCTGAAAGAAAAATAATACAGCGAACAAGATCATGTACGCCGCGAAAAACGATGCCATGATGAGGAGTCCTTGTATGAGTATTTTTTTCATCTCTTAGAATTGAAAGTAGATAAAGGATACTTCTCCAAAAAATCCAAATAAGATGATGGAGGCAACCATAAATGAATAAAGAAGATATTTCATATAAGGTTTAGATAAAAGAATTTTCCCTTTGATGATTTTATCGACGAACGGATCTATAACATAAAATATTCCCATCAAGAGCATAATGAATAGTATTCTGCTGAAATTTTTTGGATTATCTGCAAGAGTGCTAATTGATTCAATGAAAGTTTGAATTGAATATTCGCCATATCCAATTTTATGAATGATGGTAGTAGCGTCCTGTATGCTATTTGCTCTGAAAAAAATCCAGGCGAAACAGACCAATTGAATTGTAATAAATACATTTAATACATGAAGTAGTTTATTTTTTTTAAAAAAGTTTATTTTTCTCTTTTCAAAAAAATCATCTTTCACAATGGCAAACATCAAGAAAATGCCATGCAGCGCCCCCCATACCACATAGGTCCAGTTGGCGCCATGCCAAATTCCACTGATTAGAAAAACTAAAAATAAATTGAGCAACCATCTGGACTTTCCTACACGATTTCCTCCTAACGGAATATAAAGGTAATCGCGAAACCATGAGCTTAATGAAATATGCCATCGACTCCAAAATTCTTTTATACTGGCCGATAAATAGGGTGTTCTGAAATTTTCCATCAAATCATAACCCATTACACGAGCAGCACCAATCGCCATATCGCTATAGCCCGAAAAATCACAGTAAATTTGAAATGCGAAAAAGTAGGAGGTAAGCAGTAACGTCATTCCAGTATGATCTTCTGGGTTGGTATAAGCTGTATTCACTAGGCCGGCTAAGTTATCTGCAATGACAACTTTTTTAAATAATCCCCAGATCATCATTTGTAAACCACTACTAAATCTTTGATAATCGAAACTTTGTTTTTGATGAAATTGATGTAATATGTTTTGTGGTCGTTCAATAGGTCCTGCAACCAATTGAGGATAAAACATTACATAAAGTGCATAAATTCCAAAATGTTTTTCTGCCTTTTGTCTTCCATAATACACTTCAAAGGTGTAACTCATGGCTTGAAAGGTATGAAAGGATAATCCAATGGGTAATGCAATTCCTAAATAACGAAGTGCTGTAGCTTTATCAAATAGCTCCAAAGAAAATTCATTAATATTATCTAAAAAGAAATTGTAATATTTAAAAACAGCAAGTACACCAATGTTAGCAATTAAACTACATATCAAGTAAATTTTTTTCCTTTTCGGATCAACTGTTTTTTCTAAATAAATTCCTGCAAAGTAATCAATAATGATGGTGCCAAACAATATTAATATATATACCGGAATAAAGAACATATAGAAAAAGCAACTGGCGGTTAATAGTAGTGACCATCGAAAACGATGTGGCATTACGAAAAATAGAATCGTAACAATTGGAAAAAATAACAGAAATTCGAATGAATTAAATAACATGAATTTTGATACCTTTTTCTACGAAAAAAAACAAAATTGGTTTTGTTTTTTTAAGCTTGTAAATTAAAATCTAACTGATGAAATCGTAAATTATACTACTTTTTCTAACAGTTCATGATATTTATATACTCCTGATATTTTACCCTCAGTCAGTTCATATATTCTATTGCAGTTTTTTAGCGTAGTTACTCGATGTGCTATAATAAATATTGTCTTGTTAACTTCAGATAATGAGTCAATTGCCTCGCTTACCTCTTGTTCTGTCTGGTTATCTAAGGCAGATGTGGCTTCGTCAAATATTAAAATTTCTGCATTGCGATATAAGGATCGTGCAATGCTAATTCTTTGTTTTTGACCCCCCGATAATCGTGAACCACGCTCACCAATAATCGTTTGGAGACCATTGGGCAATGAGTTAATTAAATCTTCTAATGAAGCTTGCTTAATCGCCTGTTTTAATCGAAAAGGGTCTGGATTTTCATCCCCAAAGGTGATATTGTCACTTATTGAGGCGTCCATTAGGAAAATATCTTGCTTGACATAGCCTAATAAATTTCTCCAAGACTGCTGATTGTCCGCTTCAATCTTTACTTGATCTATATAGATTCCACCTTTTTGTTCGTTGTAAAACCGAAGTAAAATATTCATCAATGTGGTTTTTCCAGAACCCGATACCCCAACAATTCCAATTTTTTCTCCGCGTTTTACGATCATGGAAATGTCTTTTAACATATCACTTTGCTCGTTCGGAAAACGGAAAAATAAATTTTTTATCTCGATAGCATTTTCAAATGCCATTTTGCTATCATCTTTGTTTGAAATAATTTCATGCGAAAGTTCAGGATAGATGGATATGTTTTGCATCGCAGTCATGTTTTTTCGAATGTACATGAAGGAAGAAATAATCCTGTTTAGTGACGGCATTAATCGATAGGCTGCAGCAGCAAACAAACTGATCATAACAATAGCTTTTTCACTATTATCAGTAAGGAATATAGCATAAATAAAAATGAGAACCACTCCTAACAATGCAACCAACTCATTAGCGCGTAAGGGAATTAAATTGGGCAGATGGGATGCCATATTTAATTGATGATATTTCTTTTGAGTCTTTAAAAATTCATCTCGGTAATGCGCTTCTTTATTGGCTAGTTTGATGTCAGCATAGCCTCCTATTGTTTGAGAAATAGACCCCAATGAAATTGGAAATAATCGATTCATTTCTTCTCCAATACGGGTTACTCTGTTTCTCAGTAGCGCATAAATTAACCAGGTAGAAGGCCCAATGATAATGGTAATGAAAAGAAAAAGTTTGATGTCATACCATGCAATTCCACTCACAATAAGTAATAGTATTGAAAATTCTGAAATTAACATAATCGTAGGCATTACTACCCAGGTCACATATGATAATGGATTGTTCAAAATGTGGTGCGTAATAACACTGCTTTTCATTCCTGTGAATTGATGAAACTCAAGGTTGAAATATTTATTGAATTGCTTACGTGTGATGTTGTACGCGAGCGTACCCGTAAATCGAGTTTCTAAGTAATTCACAAAAATTCCATAAACACTTTTTAATATGAAAAAGCTAAGTACACTTAAAATCATGACAAGAAGAAATTGTTTTTCCGACTCAAAATGAAAATAATTATAGATTGCATTTAAGTATTCATTGGAATGAATGATGGAAGTATCCGTAACCAATTTTATTAACGGCAGTATTGATGCAATACCAAAAACATCAAGGATCGCAGAAGAAAATATTAAAACGATGAGGATGGCCGCCTTTTTTCTCATAGGCCCGTCCAAGTGCATTTTAAAACTCCTTATGACCAAATGAAGTATCCCCTTTTCTTTTGTAGAGGCCTCACCAAAATTTTGATTTCCCAAGTTATCTTTCAATTTCGAACTCATTATATTTCTTTAAAAATCAAGTATAGTAACCACCACCATACCCTGCAGGTATATTTTTTGTGTTTACATTGTTTAAAATAAAACTTAAATGCTTGATCTGATTTTTTTCTACAATCTGATGGGCGATGTCGATAAAATCACGCTTGGTATATCCTGCTTTTACAACGTATAAATTTAAGTCAGCATGTTTCATAAACACTAATGCGTCAGAGAGCAATCCAACTGGCGGAGTGTCAATGATGATGTATTCATAATGTAATCTCAACTCTTCAATCAATTGTTCCATCATCGGATCAACAATTAATTCGGACGCATTCGGTGTCCGCGGACCCGTGAGAATAACTTGTAGATTATCGATAGGAGTATCTTTTATAATTTGATTCATGTTCGCTTTTCCAACTACATAAGAGGTTACTCCTATATCATTTTGTAAGTTGAATGCATTTGCTTGCTTCGGTTTGTGTAAGTCTAAGTCAACTAATATTACTTTTCTTCTCGCTTTAGCTAAAGTAATGGCTACATTTACTGCGCAAAAAGTTTTTCCTTCACTCGCAACAGAAGAGGTAACTAATAAAACTTTATTCTTGACTTTAGGAGCAAAATAACTGAGATTAGTCCGTATCACCCTAAACGCCTCCGCAACTTGCGACTGCGGGAATTTGTCTACTACTAAATATTCATTCTCTGCCTCTTTAGTTGATCCTATCACTCCTATGATTGGTAAATTTGTTATTTCCCGGAGCTCATCTTTTGTATTTACAAAATTGTAAAACATGCTTTTTATAAAGATGACGAGCATGGATAATGCTAAACCAATACCAATTCCTACTGCCAATGTTTGAACTAAAACCGGACGAATGGATCCATTACTATATGCAGGTTCTAAAACTGTTTTATCGGCTACTATTCCAGCTTTCGCAATAACAGTTTGTGCTCTTGTTTCTAAAAGGAATTCATAAATCTTCGCGTATATTTCAACATTTCGACTGATATTTACAATACCTCGCTGGGTTGTTGGCATTTGTCGCATCGTTGATTGATATTGCCCCAATTGCCCACTAATGCTATTAATATCATTCGTCAATTTTTTACGTACGTTTAAAACGATTCCCATAATATTTTGACGAAGAATATTGATTTGCTCATCGGTTTGCTTTACTAACGGACTACTTGCCGTACTACTAAACAACAAGTTTGTTTTTTTCTGTTGTAATGCAAAGAGTTCATTAAAGGCACTTGATAAGGATGGATCATTTTGCTCTGCTAGTATTGCGGGCGAAATGGCCATGTCCGCATCGTTAGAAGTCAAGTATTCATATAGCATGTCAATCGACTTTAACTTAATCCCAATTCTATCTTTCTCCGACTCAAATTCTACTACTCGTTGGAACAATACACTTTGCTCACTACCTAAATTGAAAGTTGTTTTTTCGCGTTGAAACTGTTCAAGATTACTTTCAACACCATTCAGTTGTCCTTCCACCTCGTTCAATTGTCCATCAATAAACTGTAGTGTATTATCGTTTACTTTTTTGCTGAGAGAAATACTATTTTCAATATAGATCTCCATCATCGTATTTAAAAAGTCAATCGCCTTTTCTGTAACTTCATCTTCAATAGAAATTGTAATCACCGAAGCCTCTTGTACTGGCTCAATTTTTAAAAGTGTTTTATATTTATTAATTAAATTGTTATGATTATGAAATCTGAATTGATAGGCAACTTCTCCAATCTTTGGATTTTTACTGATGATGGTTGAATCGGGCATCACTAAGAATGAAAATTTAGAGGTAATTACAGGATCGCCGAAATCTGATTCTCCCCCTTTTGTATAACTCTCAGTAACGATGTCCCAACGGAAACGGTTTTTATTTAAAATTTTAAGTGAGATGGGTACTTCATATAATGAAGCATCAATCATTTTTCCAGTTACCTCAAAAGGAGTGCCCTTGTAGACTTCACCGGTCTTTATTCTACCTTCAATATAATAGGAGATATCTAATCCTAGTTTTTTAATCGTCTCATCAATAAAACGAGTCGATTTTAAAACCATGATCTCATTGGTTACCTCTTCACTCTCTGGAATAACAGGCAACGATTCACTCAAAGCATCTTTAAATGGATCTTTCGGTGGCTTAATCAAAATTTGAGTGGTTGCCCCATAAAACTTCGTGGCTTTGTATAAGTAAAAAATAGCCCCAGAGATTCCCAGTCCTAAAAACAAAGCAAACCACATCCAATTTTTTCCAATGGTGGTTAAAGTTCGTTTGATGTCTTTTTGGTCAATGAGACTGTTGCTTCCAATCAGTTTGTTTTCCATAATGATATAATAAATGTGAAATATTTATTCCGTATTTTGTACGTCAATAGAGCTAATTAGGTTCTTTAAAATCTCAAGAACTCCTAAAATTATTTGCGACTCTAACGTCACAAAATTAGGATTATTCTCCATCTTTAGTCTTTGATATTTAATTCTGTTTTCAACGCTTAGTTCTCTTTTTCTCGATTTAGATTGATTTAAATCGAAATTGGGTGAAAAAACGGAACTATTTAATAGCTAGAAGTTCTACTTTTACTCTCCGTAACATACTTTCTTTTATTTGCGTTAGAAGCTATACAAATGATGTCTTTTTTTTCTGCAAATAATAAGGAAATTGAATATTAATATTTGATTATTAACTGTTTAAGTCAGAAAAAGGGAGATGATTAAAGCCCGTTGCCAACGTTTAATATTTATTTAAATCATTCAATATTTTCAAAAACCATGAAAAAAGCACTTATCACAGGAATTACAGGGCAAGATGGCGCTTATTTAGCGGAACTTTTGCTCGAAAAAGGGTATGAAGTTCACGGTATTAAACGTCGAAGTTCCATGTTTAATACTCAACGAGTAGATCATCTTTACGAAGATCCACATGATAAAGGCATTCGTTTTAAATTGCATTATGGAGATCTTACCGATTCTGTTAACATTGTTCAAATCATCAATGAAGTCCAACCCGATGAAATTTACAACCTCGGTGCCATGTCTCACGTGCATGTTAGTTTTGATTTACCCGAATACACTGCAAATGCTGATGGATTAGGCGCACTAAGAATATTAGAAGCGGTGCGCATGTTGAAAATGACGGATCGTTGCAAAATTTACCAAGCCTCCACCTCTGAATTATACGGATTGGTGCAAGAGATTCCGCAAAGAGAATCTACACCTTTCTATCCTAGATCTCCTTACGCAGTTGCAAAATTATATGCTTATTGGATCTTTGTGAACTATCGTGAGTCCTATAATATGTTTGCAGTAAATGGAATTTTGTTTAATCATGAATCGCCTTTGCGCGGTGAAACTTTCGTAACCCGTAAAATAACAAGAGCCGTTGCCAGAATTGCCTTAGGACTTCAAGATAAAGTCTTCATGGGTAACCTAGATGCCAAGCGTGATTGGGGTCATGCTAAAGATTATGTAGAAGCCATGTATTTAATGTTGCAACAAGACAAGCCAGAAGATTATGTTATTGCAACTGGAATTACTACTTCCGTTCGTGATTTTATAATTATGGCATTCCGAGAATTGGGAATTGAGTTGGAGTGGAGTGGAGAAGCTGAAAATGAAGTTGCCAAAATTAAAGCATGTACAAATCCTGAATATGCACGACCAATCGGACAAGAAGTGGTAAGTATTGATAAACGTTACTATCGTCCAGCTGAAGTAGAATTATTGATTGGTGATCCAACTAAAGCAAAAACACAATTAAATTGGAGACCTAAATACGATCTTCCCATGATTGTTAAAGAAATGGTTGCCGCAGATATGGAAATCTTTAAACGCGATCGCTACTTAAAAGATGGCGGACATACCGTGATTAATTACCATGAATAAACAATTTGAAAATTTTCCGATTTGAAAATTTGAAGATGTATTATATCGGAGCTTCGCTACAAAGAGTTTCGAATAAATTTGATGATGTATTAATTAGATTGTGATACTTCGCAATGAAGATATTATCCTGCATCTGAGCATTAGTGGAGAACGTCTTTAAATAAGTCTGAGGTACTACTTGAATTCCCTGCTTTCATTTAAAATCAAATTTAACCATGTCCCACAGCATTTAGGCGTTGATCCAACTTCAAGTATATTAATTTTCAAATCTTCAAATTATTACACCTTCAAATTAAAAAGTTTGGTTTAAGCAAAAAAATTAAAGATTGCTAAGAATGCAAATAGACGAAAAAATATACATCGCTGGCCACCGCGGAATGGTGGGATCTGCTATTGTTCGAAATCTTCAAAAACGCGGATTTAATAATTTAATGCTGAAAACTTCATCCGAATTGGATTTGAGAAATCAAATGGCGGTGGAAGGTTTTTTTGCAGAAAATAAACCTAACTATGTTTTTCTGAGCGCAGCCAAAGTAGGAGGGATCGTTGCCAATAATACATATCGTGGCGAATTCATCTATGAGAATTTGATGATTCAAAATAATGTGATTCATTATGCTTATAAGTATGGAGTGAAGAAACTTTTGTTTTTAGGATCTTCTTGCATCTATCCTAAGATGTGCCCTCAGCCTATAAAAGAGGAGTATTTATTAAGTGGATATTTGGAAGCCACCAATGAACCGTATGCTATCGCTAAGATTGCTGGGCTGAAGATGTGTGAGTCGTACCGAAAGCAATATGGAGTGGAGATGATCTCAGCCATGCCCACTAATCTTTATGGACCCAATGATAATTATGATTTGAATAATTCTCATGTATTACCTGCATTGATCAGAAAGTTTCATGATGCCAAAGCGAAGAACCTCGCTTCCGTTGAAATTTGGGGAACGGGTTCGCCGATGCGTGAGTTTTTGCATGTGGATGATTTAGCGGATGCCTGTGTGTTTTTGATGGAAAATTATAGCGATGAACAACATGTTAATGTGGGAACCGGAGTAGATGTAAGCATCAAAGAATTGGCAGAAATGGTAAAAGAGTTAGTCGGATTTAAAGGCCAACTTTTGTTTAATATCGATAAACCAGATGGCACCCCACGCAAATTATTGGATGTTTCAAAACTTCATAAGTTGGGTTGGCAACATCGCTTGGATTTAAAAGAAGGAATTCTTTCTGTTTTATCAGAATTGGAAAAAACAGGTTGGAATTTCGATCGAAAATAGACTTTTGTTTCGATGCGTTTTTTCTGAAAATTAAAATTTTAGTATAGGCATAAACGTTAGTAAATTTACCTCATAAAATCAGATAATATTATTGTATGTAATGTGATTTTGTTTTTATTTTGAAGCATCGCAATGAAGAAGTCAATTATGATCAATTTTAAACTTTCAACATTCAATTATAATAACCCCGTAGCATATAAAATTTTACCTAGTATTAATCGCAATCTACTTTTTTTCAGTCCTTTATGTTGGAAGAAACGAAAAAGAAAATCAAAATGAGGTTTGAATCTTCCTAAAACACCCTTTTTTCACCTCCTCGTAATGTAGGTGAAGGGGAATTCAAAAGCAAACTTTTCATCAGTTTTAAAATTCAATTTTTTTTAAATTCTTACAAGAATTAATTTTTTGAATCGCAATTTTTAAAATTGTTAAATCTTTTAACCATTGATTTTCAATGTAAAATTTGCCAACTATCGTAAATAATGGGTGAAATTTTACCGAAAACTTGCATTGTATTATTGAAGCAAGTAAATTGCGTTATCAAATCCTGAAAAGGAAAATCCATTGAGTTCCTGCGAATCCTTTTGTCATTCTCGCGAAATGACCAAAGTCTTACCCTCAAAAAGTAATAGTTGTACTCTGGAAACCGGTATAAAAAATTAAGCTTAGTGAAAAAATTCTACTTCAATTATTTCCTTCCTCTGTTTCTGCGCACTTTGATAGCTATGCGTGGGGAATTCTCGTTTTTAGTAGCTTCCAATGAAATAAATCTAATCAAAATAAATAATATGAAAAACAATTACAAAACGACAGTAAATCCAGTCCGCAGGACAGGTTGGCTGTTAAAAATCTGTTTGTTGTTAATCTTTGGCTTTGCAAGCACATTGCAAGCTCAGGTGGTAACAACCATTTCACCTGCAAACTCTAGTTTAATTACTGGTTCAGTAAATGCTGGAGGAACAAAAAATAGTGGTGATATGATATCCCTTAACACTGGTGCTAATAGAGGTTGGTGTATATTTAGTTTAGCCAGCATTCCGGCTGGTTCCACCATTACTGCTGTAACTGCACAGTTTACAACTTTTACCTCAGTAAGTAGTACTGGTATAAATAATGTAAAAGTTTTTACAGGCGACCCTGTTACAAATGCAGGTGCCACTGTTTATACTAATATTGGAGCAGTAGGAGTAGGTACTGTGGCTAATTCTTCTTCTTGGACAGCCGCTGGACTTCAGTCAAAAGTGTTTACAGCTCCTGGAGTTGCAGCTTGTCAAGCCGCTATAGGTGGTAATATTAATATAGGCTATGTTCGTGGTTCAACAAATAATTATAATGTTTATGGTTACACGGCATCAGCGACAAATCAACCAAAACTTGTAATTACCTATACCCCGCCGGCCATTGCAAATGATTTATCCTTAATTAATCCATCGACACCTAGTGGTACTTTATGTGCTGGTTCGGCTTCAACAACGGTTTCTGTAACACTAAAAAATAATGGTACAGCATTGGCTGACTTTTCTGTAGATCCAGTTACTGTTACTGCTTCTGTAACTGGTCCAAACGGAACTACCTTTACACCGGTTGTTATTAACTCTGGTACACTTGCATCGGGAGCTACTCAGGTAGTTAATATTGCTGTTGGATATAATGCTTCTATTTCAGGTACATATAATTTCTCATCATCTGTTGCATGGACTCCTGATGGATTTGCTGGAAATAATAGTTTAGCTTTTTCAGCTTCAAGTGCCTTTAATGTAGTAGCATCGTCTAATGTCTATAGTTTTTGTGATGGTACGATTCCTCAATTGAATACTATTGCTAATTCAGATTATGTGGTTACTTCTATTGCACATGCTCCCATTGCACCTGTTTCTCCTGTGACTGGTCCATCGGGTGATGATGATGTGATGCCAGGTGTTGCTATACCTTTCCCATTCACCTTTTATGGTAATTCTTATAGTACACTTAATATTTATACAAATGGCTTTATTCAGTTGGGTGCTTCCAGTGGCTCTACCACTTCATATGGTTCAGTTATTCCAAATGTTGCTGCTCCAAATAATATTATCGCCTTAGCTTGGGAAGATGGAAATGTTACAACAGGAAATATTCAATATTTCACAAGTGGCACAACACCTAACCGAAAATTTGTTATAGCATGGACGAATGTGTTTTTCTATTCTGCTACAGGAAATATTACCGGGCAGATCGTTTTGAATGAAGTGGATAACTCAGTTGATGTATTTCATACAAATGTAACTCAAGCTGGAAATTCTTCAGTGTGCGGTATTGAAAACGCTGCCGGTACTTCGGGTCTTGTTGCTCCGGGTCGTCAGTTTGGCGCATGGACTCCAGATCCTACTACCAACCAAGGATGGCATTTTGCATTACCTCCCATTAGTTATGTATGGACACCTTCCGGTGGGTTAAGTAATCCAAATATTCCGAATCCTACAGCAACATTAGCTTCTGCCACTAGTCAGATTTATACGGTTACTGTAACCAATAGTCTTTCCGGTTGCGTGGTAACCGATACAGTGAGTTTAACTAAT